>JAYUJG010000138.1:0-7098 GCA_043765355.1 Acidobacteriaceae bacterium
CCGTTATGACGAAAAAGAATGAGCTCCAACGCCAGGTGAATGAAGCGATCCTGGCCTGCCAGGACAAGCAAGCGGAAGATGTGACGGTTCTCGAACTGGAAAAGGATTCGGGGGCGTTTACGGACTACTTCGTGATGTGCAGCGGCACGAATTCGCGCCAGATTCAGGCGATTGCCGATGCGGTGGATGAGCGGCTGGAGGCGTTGGGTTTGCGGGTCACGCATTCCGAGGGCTACAAGCAGGCGGAGTGGGTGCTGCTGGACTATGTGGATTTTGTGGTCCATATTTTTTCTGAAAAGGCGCGGCAGTTCTACGATCTGGAACGGTTGTGGAAGTCGGCCAAGAAGCTGGAGCCGGCGGAATTGCTGGCGAAGCCCAGGGTGCGCCGTGCGGTGACAAAATCCGCAGCTACGAAAACTGCAGCCACGAGTGCTGCGCCGAAGAAGACGCGGAAGAAGAGCGCCTGACGTTTTTGTGTTCAAGATCTGCGTGTGAAAATCGGCGTGTAAAGAGCAGCGCGTGAAAATCACAGTGGCATGGATTGGGAAGACGAAAGAGCGGGCGATTCAGGCGCTGACCGATGAGTATTTGAAACGCATCGGGCATTATGCCGAGGTGGCGGGACTTGCGCTCAAGGATGAAGCGGCCATTCTGTCTCTCGCGTCTGGCGAGCGACGACAAAATCAAAATAAAGAAAAGAACAAACTTGTACTCCTCGATTCCAGGGGAAAACAGCTTTCATCGGAAGAGCTGGCTGAATTTCTTGAGCGTGAGCAGGGGAATGCGATGCCGCTGCTGTTTGCGATCGGGGGCAGCGACGGTTTCGGCGAAGAAGCGCGGCGGCAAGCTTCGTTTACGCTTTCACTTGGAAGGATGACGCTGCCGCACGAATTGGCGCGGGTGGTTCTGGTGGAGCAGCTGTATCGCGCGCTTACGATTCTTAAGCGGCATCCTTATCATTTGGGGCATTAGGGGCGAGTGGGGAATTCCGCATGTTGGAATGATGCGGCGACGGTGACGCGCTTGTGGGGCGGCTGAACGAGTCATAGGGAAACGCATTCGCAGAGAGAGAAGAGCCCGGGGCTAAAGCCCGCGATGAGTCCGCGATCTACGTGGCCCTGAAGGGCCACTCTTCCACGATGGCCCGAAGCCGCGCGTTCGCAGGGGCGCTGACGGGGGCGGTTCCACGGCGATGCGGGCATTTGGAAGGGACTCGATGTACCTCTGGCAGCTTCCCAGGGTTGGGAAACTGGATTAGTGTATTTCTTAACAGACGATGCAAGTCTGAATTTGCAGTGAGGCCCTCCCCCAATGAAAAATCCGTACGATGTGCTGCGAGCGAAAGAGCAAGAGCTGTTGCGGGTGCGCAAGGAGATGGATGCTTTGCGGATCTCGGCGCGGCTGTTGGGCGCGGAAGATACGGGCGCGGCGAATGGCGACGGTCATCCGAAGGTGCACCGGGTCGTCGAAATGCCGTAGGGGACCGCTTGCGGAAAGAGTGGTGCCGCAAACAAGCGTTACCGCAGCGGCTAAAGCCGGAATCAAAAGCAAAGCATTTACCGCAGCGCTGAAGAGCTGCGCCACCCAAAAGCTGCGCCACGCAAGAGCTGCGCCACGCAAGAGCGCGGCACCAAGAGCTGCGCCACGCAAAAGCTGCGCCACCCCAAGAGTTGCATCACCAAAACATGTTTCACGCCGGCTTCTAAGAGTCCCAGGCTGGTGGAACATTGACGTACGAGCGATCCAGCTCGGCGACCGATGCGCAACCCAAGAGGCGTAGGGTGCGATCGAGATCGGTGCGGAGAATTTCGATGGCGCGGGTGAGGCCGGCTTCTCCGGCGGCGGCGAGGCCGTAGGCGTAGGCGCGTCCGCAGAGTACGGCGCGGGCGCCTAAACAAAGGGCTTTGACGATATCGGTGCCGCGGCGAATGCCCCCGTCCATGAGAACCTCGGCTTGTCCGTTGACGGCTTTCACAATCTCGGGCAGGGCTCGCAGGGATGAGGGAACGCAATCGAGTTGACGGCCGCCGTGATTGGAAACGGAGATTGCGGCGGCGCCTTCGTCGATGGAGCGGCGGGCGTCGTCCGCGGTGAGGACGCCTTTGATGACGATGGGGCCACGCCATTGTTGGCGAATCCACTTTAGATCGCTCCAGGTGACGGCGGATTCGGCGAGGCCGGCCGCGACGTCGATGAGGGGCATGGGGCCGTGGCCGGGCACAACGACGTTCGGTAAATCGGGGAGACCGCCATCGAGGAGAAAGCGTGTCAGCCAGCGGGGGCGCGACAGGATTCCTGGAAGAAGGGGGATTTTTTGCAGGAGGCTGCCGCTGATGAGTTCTTTGGTGCGGTTGCGATGATCGCGCTCGCGGATTCCGGCGACGGCGGTGTCGATGGTTACGACGAGCGCGGAAAATCGGGCGATGCGGGCGCGTTCGATGGCGGCTTCGGCGGCGGGGCGGCCACACAGCAGGTAGAGCTGATAAAAAACCGGGCCGGTCGATGCGGCTTTTACATCTTCAAGTTTGTGTCCTGAGATGGTGGAGAGAATGTAGGCGGTGCCGGCTTGTCCGGCAGCGCGCGCTGCGCCCACTTCGCCTACGGGGTGCATGAGGCGGCTGTATCCGACGGGGGCCAGCAGGAAGGGGAGAGCAAGATCGAAGCCGAGGACGCGGGTGCGCAAGGGGCAGTCGGCGAAGGCTACGGCGTGGCGGGGGCGAAAGGTGATGTCTTCGTAGACGCGACAATTTTCGCGGAGCGTGACTTCGCCTTCGGCGCCGCCATCGAGATAGTCGAACACGGCGCGAGGGACGCGGCGGCGGGCGAGCGCACGAAGGTCGGCGATGTTGACGACGCGGGGAGATGCGACGGAGCGGGAGTCTCTGGTCATTCCTCAATGCAGGGGCGTGCGATTCGCCTTGGCAGGTCGATGGTATCACCGATGAAAATGCGCGATGAGTGGTTGTTTGGCTTCTGGAGAATGTGAAACCCCTTAACCGCAAAGGGGGCTAAGGGGGCGCTAAGGTCGCTAAGAAAAACCTGGGCCGGCGAATCCAGCCTGTGAAGGATGGATGGATTTAGCTGGACTGGCGGTATCGTTAAAAAGGGTGCGAAAAAACTTGTTTTCGGGGAAAGAGCGCGACCTCAGGGGCTAAAGCCAAACTCAAAGGCAAAGCAGTTAACGCAGCGGTAAACCGCTGCGCCACCCAAAATCAAGCGAAAGATAGAGTTTTTCCGCAAGCTGTAAAGCCATCCCCCGATACGAAATGCGCCACTTCGAAATTTAAGAACGCCTCGCGGGCGCTCGGCTCATCTACTACACTGAATGGTTCAACGGGGGTCTGCCAACTTGTACAAGTCCTGGTCGTGTTTGCGTCGTTTTATCGCAGCGTGTTTTGTTGTGTTGCTTGCCGTGGCGGCGATTGCGGAGCCGGTTCCGGCGGAATTGATGAATGGGCTGAAGTGGCGGCTGATCGGGCCTTTCCGCGGGGGGCGCGCGGTGGCGGTGGCGGGAGTGGCGGGTGATGCATCGACATTTTATTTTGGCTCGGTTAATGGCGGGATCTGGAAGACGACCGATGCTGGAGTGGTGTGGACTCCGATTTTTGATGGGCAGAAGGTGGGGTCGATTGGGGCGCTGGCGGTGGCTGCGTCCGATTCTAAAGTGATTTATGCGGGGACGGGCGAGTCGTCGATTCGCGAAGATCTTTCATCGGGCGACGGCGTTTACAAATCTGGGGACGGCGGCGCGACCTGGAATCACATTGGACTCGAGGACACGCGGCAGATCAGCCGGATCGTGGTGGATCCGCGGAATGCGAACGTTGTTTATGTCGGAGCGCTCGGGCACGTTTATGGTCCGAACGCGGAGCGCGGTGTTTACAAATCGGTCGATGGGGGAGCGCGCTGGGCGCGGGTTCTGGATCTGGGGTCTGAAATTGGGATTTCGGATTTGGCGATGGCTTCTGGTGCGCCGGAGGTTTTGTTTGCGGGGGCGTGGCAGGTGCGGCGAGGGCCGTGGAGTTCTTATGCTCCGACGGATGGGCCGGCGGGCGGCGGCGGCGGACTTTATCGTTCGCAAGATGCGGGGAAGACATGGGCGCGACTGGGCGGAGGCGGGCTTCCGGAGGGCGATTGGGGGCGGGTGGGCGTTGATGTTGCTTCGGACGGCAAGCGGGTGTACGCGCTGATTGAAGTGAAAAAAGTGGAGGCTAAGAAATCCGGACTCTATCGTTCTGACGATGGCGGCAAGACCTGGGTGTTAGCCAATGCGGATCCCCGACTGACGGGTCGCGCGTGGTATTTCAACAGCGTCACCATCGATCCGAATCATCCCGACGTGATTTATATGCCGAACGTCGCGACTTACCGGTCGGAGGATGGGGGCAAGACGATTTCGGTGTTGCGGGGCGCGCCGGGGGGAGACGACTATCACCAACTTTGGATCGATCCGAAAAATTCGAACAGCATGGTTCTTGGAACGGATCAGGGGACCACGGTCAGCCTCAACCGCGGCGAAACGTGGAGCAGTTGGTATAACCAGCCGACGGCGCAGTTCTATCATGTAACCACGGACAATCAGTTTCCTTACGTTGTGTATGGAACGCAGCAGGATAGCGGGAGCGCGGCGGTTCCGAGCGGGACGAATCATGGCCGGATCACGCCTCGCGATTGGTTTCTGCCGGGGCAGAGCGAGAGCGGATACATTGTGGTCGATCCGAAGGATCCGAACATTATTTATCTGAGCGGAACTTACGGTCCGATCGCGCGGTATAACAGGCGCACGGGGCTGAGTCAGGATATTAGTCCGTGGCCGGCGTTTGCGTTTGAATCTGAAATTAACGAGCGCAAGTATCGCAATCCGTGGACTCCGATGCTGGTGCTTTCTCCGGTGGATTCGACGACGCTCTATCTGGGAACGCAATATGTGATGAGGACGGGGGATGGGGGACTGCACTGGGAAACGATTAGTCCCGATCTCACGGGAGCAGCTTCTGAGGGGCAGACGGCGGAGAAGAAGGCGCCGGTTTCACCGACCATCGAAAACGCCAAGCGCGCTGGATTTGGCGTAGTGTTTACGATTGCGCCATCGCCACTTAATCGCGGTCTGATTTGGGCGGGCAGCGATACAGGATTGATTCACCTGACGCGCGATGGCGGCAAGAGCTGGAAAAATGTCACGCCGGCGGGAGTGAGCGACTGGAGCAAGGTATCGCTGATTGAAGCTTCACACTTTGATGCGGGCGTGGCCTATGCGGCGGTTGAGAGAGCGCGGCTTGACGATCAAACGCCGTACCTCTATCGCACGCGCGATTACGGAGACAGTTGGCAATTGATCACGAAAGGAATTGCTGCTCCTGCGTTTTTGCGGTCGGTTCGCGAAGATCCGCAGGGCAAGGGACTTCTGTTCGCCGGGACGGAATTCGGCGTCTATGTTTCTTTTGACGACGGCGATCGATGGCAGTCGCTGCAATTGAATCTGCCGGTGAGTTCGGTGCGGGATCTGACGATTCACGGAGATGACCTGGTGGCGGCGACGTTTGGGCGGTCGTTCTGGATTCTTGACGACATTGCGCCGCTGCGGCAGTTGCTTGAGGCGAGAGCGGCGAATGGTCCGTGGTTGTACCGGCCGGTGGCGGCGATTCGGATGGATAACGATTCTTTCCCTGGGACGCCGCTTCCTCCGGAAGAACCGACGGCGGCGAATCCTCCGGATGGAGCGGTGCTTGATTATTATTTGCCGGCGGCGGCGAGGGAGGTTCGGCTGGAAGTGTTTGACTCGCGGCAAAAGCTGGTGCGGAAATTTTCTTCGGAGGATGCGGTGGCGCCGAAGCATCCGCCGCTGGCCGTCGCGGAGCGGTGGTTTCCGAAGCCTGAGGTGATCGAGAAGACGGCAGGAGCGCATCGCTTTGTGTGGAACCTGGCGTGGGGCAGTTCGGGAGGACCGAGCGCGGATGAGGGTTCGGACTACGGCAGCCCCAGCGGGCCGAAAGTAACGCCGGGGATGTATCTGATACGGCTGACGGTGGATGGCAAGACGCAGGAGCAGCAACTCAAAGTCGTGATGGATCCGCGATCGCCTGCGACTTCTGAAGTGCTGGCGCAGCAGTTTCAATTGGGGCAGAAGATTTTTGGCGAGACGATTGAAGCGCGGCGGGCGATGAGTGAAATTGGATCGGTTCAGAAACAGCTTACGGAGCGTCAGCAGAAGCCGGGAGCGCGGAGCGCGAGCGTGACACCGGGGCTGGCGGGGGCTCAAGCGGAGCTTGCTGAAATTCTCGCGAATAAGGAGCACGCGGCGAACGAGGGGGCCGGGTTGCAGGACGGTTTTGCGGGGCTGGCATCGGCGCTGCGAGTGGTTGAAAGTGGGGATCGGGCTACGCCTTCGCAGGCGCTCGCGCTTTATGAGGAATCTAGCCAGCAGGTGAAAGCTCGCATTGCGGAGTGGAGCAAGTTTAAGCAAACGAAACTGGTTGAGCTCAATCGGCAGCTGCGCGAGGCTAAGGTCGCTCCGGTTGCTATCGGTGAAATTGAGTTGCAGGTGGAGTTTGAGATGACACGGTAGCGGCTCCGACAAACAGGGTGATTTCGATGTGGTGGCTGTGGCGTTGCTGTCGCGATGTATTTTTTCACTGTCGGCGCGGCGGGCGAGGACGCCCCCGGACAGCCGCCGGGACGGCGGCGCCACGGTAGGGCGCGGCGCTAGTTACAGTTTTTTTAGATATTCGATGATTTGCATGCGTTCTTCGTCGGTTAGTTTGCGGCCGATGATGCCGTTGGCTTTGGGGCCGTCGTTAAACTCGTGGCCGGCGTTTGAGTTTCCGGCGCAGGATGTGCGGAATTCGGACGCGCCTTTTAGCGGATCGGTGTTGAGACCGAGTTTCACGGGGTCGTATTGCTTGTTACCGAGATAGAACACTTTCGGGCGTTCTGTAACTGGCGATAGCAGCGCGTATAGGTTGGGTACGGAGCCGTTGTGTAAGTAGGGAGGCGTGGCCCAGATACCGTTGTGCGGGCGGGCTTTGTAGGCTAGCGGCGAACGCAGCTCGTTTTTGCGGTAGCCATTCCATTCTTCGCGCTGGTCTGGCGTCAGCTTGA
>JAYUJG010000139.1:0-11557 GCA_043765355.1 Acidobacteriaceae bacterium
CGCCGTGAGCAGCGGATGAAGCACAAAGCGAACCAGTGGCACCGACAACAGTGCGCCCATGCTCGCCGCTCCTACTCCCAACAACACTCCCAGGAAAGAGCGGCGGGAGGGCTGTCCATCGCCGCGGTTCGCCTGCACTATCCCGGTTGAGGTTTCGACGGATATCTCTGGCATAATTTGTGCAGGCTCCATTGCGATGACCGGTCAAACAACCGTCCAGTCGTAACAAAACCGAACCTCCGGTCGACTCAAAGCGATCTGTGTGTTTTACTTCTTCGGCAATTGCCGAATGTAAGCAACCAGCGACTTGACTACGTCTGGCGAAAACTTGCTCCCGAAGCTCGGCATTTTCCCTCGACCTTTCGCAATCACTTCGGCGAGCCCTTCATTCGTATTTTTCTGAACTTCGTCCGACCTCAGATCTTTCGCCTTCAATGCTTTGCCGGTCGCCGAGCTGCCGCTGCCGTCCTCCGAATGACACAGCGTACAGTTAGCCTTGAAGATCTTGGAGGCATCGCTTTGGGCTTGCAGTCCAGACCCGTTTGCCAGAAATGCGAGTCCGAGCATCACACCAGGTACAATTCCTGAAACTGTTCTTAGCATAGTCCTCCCGATTGGTACAACCCTCCTTGCCGACGGTACGCCACAATAAGCGATCCCATGATTAAAACACGAACCTAATCATTAGATAAGTCGCGTTATTTGCGGTGGCGTCGCGGCCCGCTCCATCGTAATTCTTGTCGCCTCCATTGAACCTCATGTAGCCGGTGTATTCCGCCGTGATACCAATGTTCTGCTGCGGCCAGTAGGAAGCATTCAGAAGGTACCCGCTGCTGGCAGGACTTCCGCTGGCACTGCCCGATACAGGGGCCTGTGCGAAGATCAAAGGGTCGGCAGTTCCCGTGATATTGAAATAGCCAACCGTACCTGAAAGCTTGGTTCCGTAGTGATACTCGACGTTTCCCTGGATCGTGTTGAGATGGTGATTGACCAGGGCCGCGCCGCCTGCGGCAAACGATGCCGCCAGATTAGAATTTTCTCGAATGTAGCTCCCGCGAAATGACAGCACGTCATTCTTGAACTGCGGCAGCGTCCGGTCGTATTGAAAGTCGACGGCCCAATCCGTGTAACCATCTTCCGGCCCGGTGATGGCGCTCGGTGAGGTCTTCACATGCATGCCGTAAGTTCCAATTTCAAGATTGTTGTTCTTCGTTGAGGTCTCGTAGGCCAGGCGCCAATAGGGCGCGACTCCGCGGATATTGATCCCAAAGCCCGCTCCCGGATTGGGCTGCGTTCCACCAATATGTTCGGTACGATAGATAGTACCGGCGAAGTACAGATGATCGTTCCACATTGTGTAGCCGCCAACACCTGCAACATCCTGAGCTAGCGAGCCATTGATGAGCGCCGCCGCCGAAGGTGAAGGCGCAACATTACTCGACACGAATGGGAATCCCCAGGCTGGCGTGCTGTTCCAAAGATCTTCGACCGTAGGATTATTGTTTAACATCGCCCCGTATGTGAGCGACTTGCCGAAAAGACGGCCGTTGGTATTCGCGTATCGAATGTCGGTATTGTCCCAGCTGAAATGATCCCCCTGGCTGTCGTACGTCACCTGCGCAAAGCTTCCTACATGATCCGCCCATCGCCCGGCCAGGAACAATGAGACGGCCTGAGGAAACTCGAAGTTGCCGTTCTGTGTGGTCGGCTGAGGAGACTTGGTGGCGCTAAACGACGTATCGAAAACGACCGACAACGGGAACGATTCAAGAAGGTTCAGGCCGGCATTGTGGTCTTTTTTATCCTCTTTGATTTCTGCTTTGGTCGTGAAAGCGTAAGCCTCCAGCTTGAATTTCCGTCCAAATGGCGTCAGTTCAGGGGGAGTGTAGTGGCACGTGGCGCAAGAGAGGCCCGTTTGCCGCGAATAGCTCGGCACCGCGTGCGCGACGGACGCGGCCAGCGTAACCAGCCACACGATGACAAATAGTTTCAACCAGAATGTACCTGGTGAGGATCGGAATTCCGTGCAGAGCATGGTTCTCTCCTTAGGTTATTGATTTATTAGTGCCCCGACAGCGTGTCGGACTGATTGTCATGGACACTGGCCAGGAGGCACAGTGGCGCGAATCACCCTACGGTGTGATCAGGATCACAAGTGAAAAAACCAGGACCAAGCTCTATATCGTGCCCATATCGATGTATATAAGTGCTTTTTTCGAAATACTGTTCACAATTGCTCAAACGGACGGAGGGAGAACACATTGCGGAAGTAAAAGCGGGATTCTGTGCGAGGGGCCGTTCAGCGTTGCCGTTCAGCGTTGCCGTTCAGGGTTGTCGTTCAGCATTATAGACAGCCGTTAGCCGCGTCTTGCGCACGGGTAAGCGCTTGACGGAAAGTCATCGCGCCCACGAATTTACTATTCTTTCGAGCGCAGGCTTATCGCGGATGACCAGACTGGCACCCTTCAGTTCGACCAGTTGCTGTTTCTTGAAATCCGAAAATAAACGGCTGACGGTTTCACGCGTCGTGCCAATCATTTCGCCAATTTCCTCATGGGTGAGCGTGAGCTTCACTTGTTGGAGGCCGCTGCCGTTCTCGGAATCAATCCAACTCAGCAACAGTTTGGCGAATCTTTCCGCAGGCGAATTTGTAAGCCCCAATGTACGAATTTTTTCGTAGGCAGTGTAGTAATTGCGGCTCAGTTGCTCCGCCACCCGCAGAGCCACTTCGCCATGTTCCCGCAGGAACTGCAGCAAGGCGTCCTGGGCAATAAAATTTGCCTGCCCGGGTTCGATCATCTCGGCGGTCACTTCATAGGGACGATTCGAAATTGCGGAATTGAGCCCCAAAACATCTCCCGCTTCCGAGATTTTAGTGATGACCGTCTTGCCTCCAACCGATGACGCCGAAAGTTTCACTTTCCCCGTACACAGCACAAACACTCCGCGCGGTTGCTGTCCTTCGCTGAACAGCAGCGCGGATTTGGGATAGATAGCGGTGGACTTAATCTCATTCAATTTCCGCACCGCGACCTCAGGCAGATTGCAGAAAAGGTGATCCTCCCGCACGGGACAGGTGATGCAGTTATCGAGGATATTCAGGCCGTAGGGGGCGCGCACGTCACCAACTCTTGTGCAGTCTATCACCAGGCGCTGTGATCGGAATCACAAGCTGCAGCCGACTACTACGCCGCGCCCGAAACTGTCGCAAAATGGCTCGCCCCGCAGTCCCCGCTTCGCTGCGCAATCCTCAGCCGTGAATCCGAGGGCCCAGTCGCGCCCCCTATATAAACCCTAGATTCTGATTGGAAAAATTTGTCAGGTTCGGGAAAATCGACGGCAAATCCGCGACTGGCACCCCAAACCACTGCGCCAGCGTCGCTCCATATTGATCGACCGACGTCGTTGGAATCCACCGGCCCTGATTCGTCGCATCGTCCGGTCCCCCCAGCGCTAGTGTCGGCCAGGTACCGTAGAAGTCTCCTCCCGCCACCGCGCCCCCCATCACCAGATGATGACTGCCCCAGGCGTGATCGGTGCCCGAGGTGCTGTCGGGCTGCATCGTCCTCGAAAAATCCGACAGCGTAAACGTCGTCACCTCCTGTGGTATGCCCAACTCAACCGTCGCCGCATAAAATGCATTCATCGACTGGCTGAGATCGAGTAGCAGCCGGTCCTGACTCGTGATCTGCGAGCTATGCGTGTCGAATCCGCCGCTCGACACGAAAAATATTTGCCGCGGCAACCCCAGCGCAGCCCGCACCTGAATAATTCTGGCAACTTCCTGTAGTTGTCCGCCCAGTTGGCTCTTGGGAAACTTCGTCTTCAACGTGGACCCCTGCGCCAGCGCCGCCGCCAGAGTCGCTGCGTTTTGATACGCGTTCGACGTTGTCGAACTTGCCGCCTGCACCAGCGTCAGCCCCTCATTCAGCGTCAACAGCGACTGGAACGCCGACAGTCGAGCCTGATCGACGGCCGACCCCGTAAATCCCGTCACCGACTGCGTCGGGTCGCCACCGCTTTGCAGCGGCTTCGCCACCAATCCCTGCGCAAACACGTTGATCCCCGCCAGCGATACCATGATCGGAAATCCACCGCTCCCGTACGCCGCTTCGATTTGGTCCGCCACCAGACCGCCCCACCCAACGTTCGGAAGGCTGGTGTAGTCAAGCACGTCGCTCTGCATTTGCTGCTGCTGATCTAAATGCGAAAACAGATTCACCGGAATCTTGACCTTGCTGTTCAGATACTGGTCCCGCGTCGTCGGCTGCGGAAGGTTCCCGGTATTCACCACCGCCGCTAGCTGACCTCCATTGAACAAGCTCTGCATAAAACCAAATTTGGGATGGAACGAGTACGGCAAACTTTGACTCTTGGGCTGAATCGGCAACAGCACGTTCTGCTTCAGCGCCAGTCCGGCGCGAAGCTGGGCGTAGTTCCCATAGCCACCCGTGTCGTACGGCACGATCATGTTGTTGGCGTCGTTGCCGCCGAACAGAAACACGCACACCAGCGCTTTGTAGTCGGTGCCCTGTGCGTACGCATTCATCAACCCGAACCGGCTGAGACTCGCGGCAGCTACTCCCCCCGCTGCCGTGCAGCACGTCGTCCTCAGAAAACTGCGCCGTGAAACTCTTGGCATACACCCTCCCAAACCCGCTCGTAATTAGTGTTCCATCTGAAACTGCGATGAACTCATCGCCAGGTAGAGCGCCGCCTGCGCCGTGACCGTGGGATCGGTAAATGCCGGCGACGACAGCGTGTTGAAAATTGTGTTGTACATGTCGCTCGGCATCTCACCATGCATGATGTTGGTGTTCACCATCGCCAGCAGGTTGGTAACATTGCCCGCT
Source organism: Acidobacteriaceae bacterium (assembly GCA_043765355.1). GTDB lineage: Bacteria > Acidobacteriota > Terriglobia > Terriglobales > Acidobacteriaceae > Acidiflorens. The sequence goes on from JAYUJG010000139.1 coordinate 4,854, forward strand.
GCGCCCACATAGGCGGAGATATTGGTTTTCGTATTCGGTCCGACGGTCCCATAAATCACGTCGTTGATGAAATTGATCCGCGTCATCGTGGTGTTCGCATTCAGTATCTTGAATTCCGGCCCCAGCAACGCCGTCCCCTGCACCTGATAGTTCGGTGGATAAAAGTTGAACACGCTCGGCGACAGGAACGGCGCCTGGTTCATGCTGCTCGCGTAGCTGCTGAGGTTGACTCCGTCTGTCGTTGCATTCACCGCGCGCAGCGCCGCCATCATGTGCAGCAGCGGCTCGCGCAGATGGCCATCGGATGGCAGCACCTGGCTCGGGTCGTCGCCGCGCCGCGCTTCAGCGTCAAGCAGAATCGCGCTCACCACCGCCTCCATATTGCCCGCTACCCTGTTGCCGTCATCCATGAAGACCTGCGCCACTCGCGTCACATATCCGGGACTCGGATTGCTCGTAACCAGCTTCTCAATCAGCTGCTGCGATATAAATGGCGCCACATTCGGATGCGTAAAAATGTTCTGCAAGCCCAAGGTCAGATCGCTTTGTATATTGCCTTTCGCCGCGATCGTCGTGCCATTTAACAAAAGCTTCGAGCCCGCGCTGTAGTGCTTTTGGAATGGGATCATCGGGCCGCCGTAATACGGCTTCGGCGTGAAAAATTGCGGCGTGATGCCCACCGGAGCCGCATACGCCCAACCCGTAAAAAGCTGACCGAACCCGGCAATCGTGTCTTGCCCGTACGTTGGAATCAGCTTGCCACTCTGGTCCAGCACCGGCGTGCCATCCAGATTGAGCTGGTACAGCCCGATCGAGAACAATTGCAATACTTCCCGGCCGTAGTTTTCGTTGGGCCTGCACTTGACCGCGCACCCGTTGTTCTCCGCCATGTTGAGGTAGGAACCCATGGCCGGGCTGAGTGTGACATCGTTCAACAGTTTAAAAAAATTGCCGAAGGCGTCGTTCTGCAACATGTTCATGTACAGCGAAAACGCCGCCGTCCCCTTGATGTTCGTACCGACCCCAGAGATCACCATGATTTCCGACAGCGCGAATGACACTCTCTGCCGAAGCTGGTCCTGTCCCTGCGTTGCGTTGACGAAAAACTGGTTTTGCACAAAGCCCAATTTGTCCGTCGGACCCGGCGTGTTGTATGTCGAGACCGGCGCGCTGAACTGTTGCTGCAAATATGACGACAACCCTGCCTGTTGCACCTGGACGATCGTGGCCGGCGTCGGTCCCCAGCTCGATTGCTCCAAAAATCGCGCCGCAGCCGGAACCGTAGCCTGATTCACCGTCACCGTAAAGCTTTGGCTCGCGTCCGGTGCAACTCCGTTGCTGGCCGCGACCGTGATGCCAAACACCCCGCCCACCGTGGCCGTCCCTCCAAGCGTCGCGGTCCCGTCGCCGTTATCCTGAAAAGTAACTCCGTTCGGCAGTGCCCCCGTCTCGCTGATGCTGGCCGTCGGCGATCCCGTTGTCGTTACCGTGAATGTCCCGACCGTGCTCACCACAAATATCGCGTTGCTCCCGCTGGTTATCGCCGGAGCCGTGCCTTGTGCCTTCGCTGCGCTTCCCAACATCGCGAACGCCGTGAGTATAAATGCCAGAGTTCGAAGCTGAGTTCGAAGCTGAGTTCGAAAAAATGACCCTTGCTGGTGGACGGTTCTGCAAATCATCGGCCCTCCAAACAGTACTAACAATTAGCGGTCGGTCGGCGATCTGCCGTCCAACAAATTTCCAAATCTCGCGATCGGCGATCTCAATGTTTTTGGGAAAGATAGTAACCGGGCTAACGCATTCCCTTAGTTTCCTAAGTGCTAAGTGCAAATAGATGCGCACTGGGGAGCGTGGCATCCTTACAATTGCGAGAAACCCTATACGATCCGCAAAGTCGTGTCAAGCGCCATTTTTCGTCCGCTCACCGCACCGCCAGAAACGTGTAAGCACCCGCCGGCGTCACCACCTCAGCCTTACTCGGGTTACAGAAATGCAATGTGATGACTCCATCCCCAGACGGATATGCATTCAGTGACAAGTTCCCTAACTTCCCCGGCGGCGTGACGCTCGTGATCTGATCCAACTTAGTCAGGTCTTTTGCTTCGCCGGGTACATCGACACAACTCTGCGCCGGCACCGGGCTCGCCGGAATATTCTTGACGCTGTGAATCTTCATCCGCGACAGCGCGGAGCCATCACCCAGCGTAAAACTGTTCCCTTCACTTATTTTTACCGGCACTCCAAACGTTTTTTGTTTCGCGCTGAGCCGCTCCAGCCAGTTGGCGTGCCCGCCATCTCCGGTCTGCCCAATGTAATTCGTAATCGACACTGGAGATCCAAACGCCAGCTGCCCCGCATCCAGCCCCGCGTGCCCGCTGATGTCCGTCCCAATCCATGTGTCATTCGCGTTGGCCGAAGGACGATATCCCCAGGTCGCTTGCGTCAGCGCTGGCTGCGAATCGATCAGCGTGATGATGTGATGCGCCGAAAGCGTCGCTGCCGCGGTCGTCGAAAAATTCAATCGTCCCTTCACCAAATCCTGCCCACCGTTGGTTTCCATCCCATCGCTCACAATCGTCGCCGTTTGATTGGGCACCGAATTATTCGCAAACGTAACACTCGCCAGACACGTCGTATAACCTCCCGGCGAAGTTGCGCCGTTATACACGCACTGATGCGCTATCTGCAGTGGATTTCCGTTCAGCCCAACGCCCACTCCAGGCTGGTCGTGCTCTACCGTTATGCTTTTGTTCACCGACACGATCGAACCCGGCCAGAAATTCAGCGTCCCGTTGTAGTTGGCTTGCTTAATCGTGTATGCGGAAGTCGGCGCCGCGCCATGATCCGTATACCTGCACACCAGACCTCCAGAACACGCCGCGGATTGCGAAAGTCCCTTCGCTACATATCCGCACGTTCCGCCCGTTCCTCCGGGACATCCCCCGTTGTAGGGATAAACCGATCCACTTCCACCCGGAGTCTTGATCCGAATCACATCGTAGGTCATCGCGTCAGTTCCGTTCGCCACTCTCGGCCAGCGCACCGGAATCGCGTCGCTTCCAGTCGACCGCCAATCCAGAATCTGCATCGGCGAGGTTCGCAATCCAGCGCTCGTGTCGTTCGCCACGATGAAATACGAGTACCGCGCCGAACCATCTCCTCCCGTCGGAAACGCTCCGCTGACTCCGCCGTTTCCCTCTATCTGAAAACTTGCCGCGCCGCTCGACGAGCCCGCGATCAACCCCGCGATTCCAAGACCCGGAAAAGGTGACCGCGCCGGTGACATCGGGTTCAGGGCCAGGCTGCTCTCGGGATAAATATTCTTAAGGTAGGCGCCTTGATAGTTTCCAGTCGAATTCGAAGAATATACTTGCCACGGTCCCGTCGCTTGCAGCACCGTGTTTTCGATGTATACCCCATTCGAGTTATAAACAGTGACTCCGTTCGAGTAATTCGCGGTAATCGTCGAGTCGCGCAGCGTAATCACTGGAGCGATCTGCATGTTCTGGTTCCCCGCCGAAAACACGAATGAGCCGGTCCAGTTGATGTTGTTGTTCAACGACCCGCCCTGATTGTTGAAATGATCGATGGTCACGTTCTCGTCGTCCCATAAATCGAAGAAATTGTTGAAGCAGCACTTTTCTCCAACCCTGTCGTAAGAAATATCGAGCAGGTGAGTGTTCATCGCATTGTCTAGCACCGCCACATACGCCAGCGCCACTACCCCCGGAGTAGCCTGCAACGCGATATCGGGGCCGCGATGTGCATACTGCAATGTGGTTGCGCTCGGCGCCGCCGTCACCATCGCATCTCCCCAGTAACTGGCGCTGTCGGTGAATAAGATCGTTACCATGTCGCCCACGCGAAAACCGTGCGCACTCGCCGTCGTGATCGTTACCAGCTGACCGGCCCGTTGCGTTTGCGTGATCGCGACTCCTGCGAACCCAGGACTGTCCGCCACTTTCGCCGAAGCTCGGAAACTCAGCCCGGTAACCGTGTTGCTGGTGAAATGATTGGAGTCCTTCAGATCGCCAATCTGCAGACAAGCCCCTCGTCCGAAGCAGTTCAACGACGTTCCGTAACCGCTCAGCACAGATTGATTGGAATGCAAATAAACTGTGCCGTAGACGTCATACGTGTTGAAGGCGTGGGGAGACCCTGGGCCATTCGCGGGAATCGTCACATTGCACTGGCTGTTCTTAAATTCCGTCGCGTCGACGCCGCACGCCGCATTCAGCGTTTCCTGAATGCCCGAAGATGCCGAGCCCATCGTCGCTCCTACCGGATAAGAATGGTGAGGCGTAAACACCACCGTTCCCGATGGTGCTCCCGAAACGCAACTCCCACTCACCACATGGACCGCTTCGCTGTTTCCACTGCCAGAAATAAAAACCTCGTAGCCTGCGCCACTCGTCGTATCGATCCCCGTTGGACACGGCCTCAGCGTGACCTGCTCCGCCTCGCCGCCCGTCAACTTGCTCTGGATCTCCTGCTTCCAGTTCAGCACCGTACTGGCATAGGTGATCCCCACCCTTCCCGCGTCGGCAGCCGCCACTTGGCCGAAAGCCTCCAATGACAACAACAGCACCACACCAGCCAAACGTCCCATCGCAACCGTTCCTCCAAATTTCGACAAATTGTCGCCCTCCCACGCCCCTCCCACGTCAACGAAAGATGCGCTGAAAACAGTCTCATTGTATTCCGCTGACCTGACTCAGAAAATTCGAGATCGCGAAGCCGCGAATTTCGGTCGAGCAATCGAAATCGCCTCCTCCTCATTCAGCTCACATCCTTAGTGACCGCAAGACAGAAACCCCTAACTGCCGTAAGCTGTTGCCACGCTGTTTTTTGGAGGATGTCATGCCAGAGCCCAGTAACCGCCCACCCGAGCCCAATGAAAAGCTGGTCAAGATCTTTGACACCGAACAGGAAAATGAAGCGCTGGTTGTCCAGGGCCTGCTTCAGTCCGCCGGCATCGAATCGGGCTTGAAATCTCTCGATGCAGTCCAGGACGCGTTCCCCGGTGTCGGTGGAACGGTCATTCTAGTTCGCGAAGAAGACGCCGAAGAAGCTGGAAAAATTATCGAGGAGTATCGTCAACTCCCGCCCCTCGATGATGAGACCGCCGACATTAACACATAACCATAACGGATAACCATTTCCGTAGAGACGCGGCTTGCCGCGTCTCTCTCGCGTGCCACGGAAACCTGGCCCAGAGCCCTGGAAGCCTTCGCAAACACTCGCAAGTCCCGCCCGCACCGGGAAGGGCACGACTTCAGTCGTGCCGTCAATCGCCAGAATCTGTCCGCGTTTAGCGCCCGAGGTAAGCTTCAGGCACGTGAAACGCTCTTGCCGCAGCCTGCTATGCCAGCCACTCCAAGGTCAGTGAATGAGCGCGACCTCCGGCGTCACCCCCTTGCCATCCAGATAAAAACTGACCGCGCCCTCTTCGTCCGTCCGATACGTCTTCACTCCCGCGTGTTGCAATCGCTCCAGCACTTCGCGCCGCGGATGTCCATACCCATTGCGCGCGCCAACGGAAATCACCGCATACCGCGGATGCAGAGTCGCCAGCAGATCGGCCGACGTTCCGCTCGCGCTGCCGTGATGCGCCACCTTCAACAGCATCGCCTCCGGGTGCCCTTCCACCACGCGCCGTTCCGCGGCCCGCTCGGCATCTCCTTCGAGCAGCGCCCCCGTCGCGCCAAGAGTTGCGGTAAACACCAGGCAGTCGTCATTGGGCCGCATCGATCCCGTAACCTGGTCGCGACCAGGAGCCAGCATGTGAAAGTGCGCTCCCCCATAATCAAATTCGTCGCCTTCTTTTTTCACCGTGACTTTCATACCCGCTCGTTGCGCTTGTCCGACAATCGCCGCCAATTCTCCCACCGGCTTGTCCACGCTCAGCCAAAGTTCTTTCGGATGAAAATTCGCCATCACCGCGGGCATCCCGCCCATATGATCGGCATGAGGATGCGTGATCACGACCGCGTCCAGTCGATCGATGCCTCGATTCCACAAATAAGAAGACACAACCTCCTCGCCCAGATCGAAATCCGAATGCATCCACTGCGGCAGCCCTCCGGCGTCGACCAGCACCGCATGTTTGTCGGGAGTGACAAGCAGAATCGAATCCCCTTGACCGACGTCAATCGTTGTCATCTCCAACACGCCGTCGCGAAGGCGCGGGCGTGACGGAAGAAACGCAATCCAACCCGCAACGCCAAACAACAACAGCACCGAAGCGACAACGATAAGCCGCGCGCGCCGGACCACCAACATGCCAAGCAACAGCGCGCTCATTGCCAGCACAATCATGCCAACTGTAGGCATCGCTACTCGAAGATCGGCGATCGATGCTAAGAAAGGCGATCTTAAAAAGTTCGGCGTCGAGAAATTCGATGCGCCCGCTCCCTGTGCTCCGCCCAGCCAGTGCACGGTTCCAGCGATTCCATCGAGCGCCCAGCCCGAGACCAACACCGCAGGCTGGGCCAGCGCGCTCGATATGTATCCCAATCCAACAGCCGCGGCGGCAGCGGGCATCAGCACCTGAGTCAGCGGGATCACCGCCAGGTTAGCCGGCATTCCCATCGTGGTTGCACGATGAAAGTGATACGCCATCAGCAACGCCAACCCGGCTTGCATCAGAGCCGAGATGAAAACCAGTTCGCCGAACACGATCACCACGCGCATGAACATCGCAG
>JAYUJG010000140.1:0-3081 GCA_043765355.1 Acidobacteriaceae bacterium
GACACGATCTGGGAGATAGCGGCGAAGTTGCAATCGCTGGTTCCGAACGCGCGCATTGCCGTCGGGCACGGGCAGATGGGCGAGGGCGAATTGGAAAAAGTGATGGTGAAATTCATGCATCACGAGGCCGACATCCTGGTGTCGACTACGATCATCGAGAACGGGCTCGATATTCCGCTATGCAATACGATTCTGATCAATCGGGCGGATCGGTTGGGCCTATCCGAGTTGTATCAGCTGCGCGGGCGGGTGGGGCGGTCGAATCGGCGGGCTTACGCGTATCTGCTGTTGCCGGCGGAGATCGAGTTGACTCCGATTGCGCGGCGGCGGCTTGCGGCATTGAAAGAATTCTCCGATCTGGGAGCTGGATTTAAGATTGCGGCGCTCGACCTCGAGTTGCGTGGCGCGGGAAATCTTTTGGGCGGCGAGCAGAGCGGGCACATCGAGGCGGTAGGATTCGAACTCTATACGCAGATGCTCGAGCGGGCGGTGCGAGAGATGAAGGGCGAGACGGGGGTTGAGGCGACGGAGATCCAGTTGAATCTCGGGCTCAATATTCGCATTCCCGCCGACTATATCAAGGAAGAGAATCAGCGGTTGCGGATGTACAAGCGGGTTGCAGGCGTGGAAACGGAATCGCAGTTGAAGGATGTGCGGTCGGAGTTGGCAGATCGCTATGGCGAGACGCCGGGTGCGGTGCGCAATCTGATGGAGTACGCGGCGCTGAAGCTGCAGGCGCTGCGAGTCGGCGCGGTGGCCATCGAGCGCAAGCGCGAATTTGTCAGCATAAAGTTCAGCGCGAATGCGGCGATTGATCCGGGAAAGCTGGCCCGCTTTGTGGCTTCGCAGCGGGGGACGCAGTTTACTCCGGACGGCACGTTGAAGTTCTCAATCAAGATTGATAGCGCGGGGGGGATTCTGCAGACGCTGCGCGATCTGCTGGAAGAGTTGGAAGCGCGGGAAGCGGCGGCACAAAGCATATAGGGGCAGTTGCCTTGTATGCGGGCAATACTATAAGGAAGTGTCGGGAAACTCCGAATCGAGTTTTGGACGAGACTAAAAAAAGCGTAAACCACGGGGTACACAGGGATGCACAGAGAACCCGTGGGATCGTCTTCTACGGCCCGCTCAGGTCCGGCATGCATGGAATGGGGCGGATCCCCGTCACCACACGGGCGCGGTAGAATTGAAACTTATGGACGAACGACGAAATAGCGGCGACCGGCGCAAGGTACGAAAAGTTCGCAAAGCGATTTTCCCCGCCGCTGGGTTGGGCACGCGCTTTCTTCCTGCTACCAAGGCTCAGCCGAAAGAAATGCTGCCGCTGGTCGACAAGCCAATCATTCAATATGGCGTGGAAGAGGCGCTGGCGGCGGGATGCGACCAGATCATCATCATCACCGGGCGGGGCAAGAGTTCGATCGAAGATCATTTCGACGTCAGCTACGAACTGGAAAAGATGCTGGAGGAAAAGGGCAAGGACGACTTGCTCAAGATCGTGCGCCAGATTTCCGACATGATCCATGTGGCGTACGTGCGGCAGAAAGAAGCGCTCGGGCTGGGACATGCGGTGCTCACGGCGCGCGAATTGGTTGGCGACGAACCATTTGCGACGCTGCTGGCCGACGATGTGATCGATGCGAAGGTTCCGTGCCTGAAGCAGTTGATGGATGTGTTTGATGAAAAACATTGCTCGGTGATTGCCACGCAGAGGATTGACGGGCCGGCGATTTCGTCGTATGGGGTGCTGCAGGCGAAGGAAGTGGCGGGCACCGGCGGCAAGCTTTTCGAAGTCCTCGATCTGGTGGAAAAACCGAAGGCGGCCGATGCGCCTTCGAATCTGGCGGTGATTGGGCGCTACATTTTGACGCCAACGATTTTTGAAACGCTGTCAGACATCAAGCCGGGCGCGGGCGGCGAGTTGCAGCTCACCGATGGACTGCGCGGTCTTCTGCAACGCGAAAAAATGTACGCCTATGTGTATGAAGGACGCCGCCACGATACGGGCGACAAGCTTGGCTTCCTCAAGGCAACGGTTGAGTTTGCGCTGAAGCGGGGGGATTTGGGCGCGGAGTTCCGGGAGTATTTGAAGAGCTTGAAACTGTAAGCGCGTCTTACGTAATTTCCGCGGAGTTGCCCCCGATCATTCCTTGAGCGAGGCTTGTAGTTTTTTTGATTTCTCTTCCACGCCGCGCGCCAATTTCTCTTTGTGGGTCTCTAGTTTTTTCGCGATTGCTGGATCGGCGAGCCCCAATATTTGCGCTGCGAGAATTCCGGCGTTGGTGGCGCCGGGTTTGCCGATGGCGACGGTGGCCACGGGAATTCCGGCGGGCATTTGCACGGTCGCGAGCAGCGAGTCCATCCCCTGTAGAGAAGTCGAGGGGATAGGGACGCCGATAACGGGCAGGGTGGTGTGCGCGGCGATTACGCCGGCGAGGTGGGCGGCTCCGCCAGCGCCGGCGATGATGACGCGAATGCCGCGAGCGGCGGCCTTGCGCGCATAGTCGGCGGTGCGGTCGGGAGAACGATGGGCGGACGTGACGTCCATTTCATATGCGATGCCGAATTCGTCGAGAGCCTTAGCGGCCTCGCGCATGATTTCGAGGTCGGAGTCGCTGCCCATAACGATGGAGACTTGTGGCTTGGTCATGATTGGGTTGGCGTCCTTTTCTAATTCTTCTTTAAGGCGCGGGCTGCGATGTCTTTGCGATAGTGCGCGCCATCGAAGGCGATCTTCGCGCAGGCTTCGTAGGCCCGATCCAGAGCGGTCTGTAACTCGGCGGCGCGCGCAGTTACGCCGAGTACGCGACCGCCGGCGGTGTAGAAATTCTGGCCGCGTTTCGAAGTACCGGCGTGGAAGATTTTTACGCCCTCCAATTTCGCGGCAACGTCGTTCGCGGCAAAGTCCAGCCCGGTGATTTTCTTGCCGGCCTCGTAGGTTCCGGGATAACCTCCCGATGCCATGACCACGCACACGGCGGCATCGTTCGACCACTTGAAGTCGCCGTCACTGGTGCGGCCGTCGATAGAGGCTTCCATGGCTTCGACTAAATCGCTTTCGAGGCGCATCAGAATCGGCTG
>JAYUJG010000141.1:0-6180 GCA_043765355.1 Acidobacteriaceae bacterium
GCCGGTTTCAAAAGTCTTGATGCCGCGCTCGCAAAGAGCCACCTGCGTATTCCCACCCGAAAGCAGATACTCCGCCGCCAGCAACCATTCCTTCACCGAAGCCGAAGGCCCACGCTTCAGCAGAATCGGTTTGTTGGTGGTTGCGAGCCTGCGTAGTAACGCAAAGTTCTGCATGTTGCGCGCGCCCACCTGAAGCATGTCGGCGTACTCACAGATCAGGTCCACGTCTTCCGTGCCCATGACTTCGGTGACGACCGGTAGCCCGGTGAGTTCACGCGCCTCGCGCAAAATTTTCAGCGCCTCGATTCCCAGGCCCTGAAATTCATACGGAGAGGTCCGGGGCTTATAAGCTCCGCCGCGCAACATCGTGGCGCCGGCGCGCTTCACACCCTGCGCCGCCTCCAACATCTGTTCGCGCGACTCCACCGAACAGGGGCCGGCGATCACGACCACCTCCGGCCCGCCAATCATCACCCCGCAAACGTTAACGACCGAGGGTTGCGGCCGCGTCTGGCGGCTGACGAGCTTGAAGGGTTGCGCAATCGCGACCACGTTGTCCACTCCGGGTGCGACCGACAGGGCCTCAATTTCATGGCGCCGTCCGCCGCTGCCGACGGCCGCGACGATGGTGCGTTCCGTGCCCCGCGTTACGTACGGCTGGAACCCGGCTTCGCGAATCCGTTGAATGATGTGTTCGATCTGTTCCGGAGTGGCGCTGTCGGACATGTTCACAATCATGGCGATCTGCCTTTCCTTGCCGCAAAAAAATAAGCCGCGATGTCCTCGCGGCTTTGGTGGAATCCTTGAGCTAAATCTATTTCTCTGGCGACCCGCTCCGATTCTGCACCTCCGCCGCAATTGAAAACCAGTAGCGGCCAAACAGGCGGAAGCTTGTAAATCGAGTCATAATCGGAGCGCGGTGTCTTGGAATTGAAGTCTGGAATCGGAAATTGGCCCTGCACGCCGCGAAAGCGGCGCTACTGCAGATTGCTGGCGACACCGGAGAACACGTTGTTGGCGTTACCCCCGATGAGACGTACCGTGCCAATCACCAACACGAGGATCACCGCGAGCATGACCGCGTATTCAGCGATGTCTTGTCCTTGTTCGTCGCTGCAAATCGTGCGAAAAAACTGCATCATAAGAATCCTCCGAGGCCCTGGAATGTATTTCCGAGAAAACTTGTGTACGTAATAATGCCGACTCGCGCCTCGATTGTCAATGACGCAGCCGCTGCTTGCCCCACCCTCAAAACCGGCAGTCCCAATCAGCAGATTGGGCGACTGGCAAGGCTTTGAGACTACCATAGATGGTGGGTGCGTTGCCGCACAAAACTCACCGCGCGATCGGAGTCCACGTCGACGATGCCGCGTTGGTCGCCTGATCGTGCATCAGTTCGCGAGCGGATTGCGTGGCGTAGTCAAGCACCCGTCCCGGCACCACTCCCAGATAGAGCGTAAGCAGAATGCATGCCACTATCGCCAGAGCCGTCGCGGCAGGCACACGCGTCACCGGAACTTCGCCACGCGGCTCGCGCATATACATCGACACGATGATCCGCAGATAGTAATAAGCGCCCACCGCGCTGTTGAGCACCAGAATGATGGCCAAGCCAACCAGATTGGATTTCAGCGCTGCCGTTAACACATAGAACTTGGCGAAGAACCCGCCGGTGATCGGAATGCCGATCAACGACATCAGAAAAAATGTCAGCGTCGCGGCCAGCACCGGAGACTGCTTGCCGAGCCCCGCGTAATCCTCGAGCGCGACGTACTTTTCACCCACGTTCGCAAAATGACTGACCACGGCAAACGCGCCCACATTCATCGCCGCATAGGCGGCGGTGTAGAACATCGCCGCTGACGTTCCCAGCTCGGGTTGCGCCGCAAACGCCACCAGCAGATAGCCCGCGTGCGCGATCGAAGAATATGCAAGCAGTCGTTTCACGTTGTTCTGCACCAGCGCTCCGACGTTGCCCAAAGTCATGGTGAGCGCCGCCGACACCCAGATCAGCCAGAAACGTCCGGGCGCATTCGCTTCAAACATAACGCGCAGCAGCACCGCGAACGCCGCCGCCTTCGGTCCCGTGGACATCAAGCCAACAACCGGCGCCGGCGCGCCTTCATAAACGTCAGGCGTCCAAATATGGAATGGCACCGAGGCGACCTTAAATCCCAAACCCACGAACATAAGCGCCGTTGCCACATACGCCAGCAGCGGCACGTTGTCGGAGTGCAGCGCCAGACGAATCGCGTCGATGTTGGTGGAACCGGTAGCGCCAAACATCATGGCCACGCCGTAGAGAAAAAACGCGGTCGCAAACGACCCTAGCAGAAAGTATTTGAGCGACGATTCGCTGCTCGATGCGTCGCGCCGCCGGAATCCCGCCAGCACGTAGGTCGAGATCGATGAAATTTCCAGAGCGATAAAAATCAGGACCAGCTCAATCGCGGACGACATCAGGCACATGCCAACCGTGCAAAATAAAATCAGCCCGTAGTATTCACCAGCCCGGATGCGCTGCACCTGCAAATACTCGAACGAACTAAGTATGGCCACCGCAGCAATCGCGATCACGAGGACATGGAAGAAGATGCTGAAGCCTTCCACGCGCACCATATTCCAGAATGCCGTCCCCGGATACCGCGCCATCCAGAACGTCGAAGCTAGCGCGACCAGTGTGCCAACAAAGGCGATCGTACCCAACGACCGATGGCTGTTGTCTTCGTCAAGCAGCGGATCGACCACCATCACCAACATGCCAAAAAGCGAGAGCACTAACTCCGGCAGGATGCGCATGTAGTCGGCACTCTGCGGCGTTGTGAAGTGCGGCATCGACGTTTGAATCTGCGCCAACAGCCCGGGCAAAGAATGCACAATCGTCAGGGTCACTGGCCCACCGCCTTGCTAACCAATTGCGTGAAGGGAGCCAGTGCCGCTTGCACCGCCGGATCAATTGCACTGAGCCAAACCAGCGGCGCCACGCCCATCACCAGCGCAGCAATCGCAATCGGAGCCAGCGCCGCTTTTTCGCGCAGATTAAGATCGGGAAGCGACTTGTTGACGTCGTGCGTCACCGTACCAAAGAAAACGCGTTGATACATCCACAGCAGATATCCCGCGCTCCAAATCACTCCGGTGGCCGCGAGGATTCCATAAATTGGCCGCGCCTGAAACGCGCCGCTGAGCACGAGAAATTCGCCGATGAAACCGTTCAGCAGCGGCAGTCCCACCGACGCCAGCACCGTCACCAAAAAAAACGTAGCGTACTTCGGCATCACTGTAGCGAGTCCGCCAAACTCGGAAATTTCGTAGGTGTGCCGGCGCTCGTAAAGAATTCCCGCCAGCATGAAGAGCCCGCCGGTAGCAACTCCGTGCGCCAGCATGACGAAGACCGCGCCGTTCAAGCCGGCCGTAGTGAAGCTGAAGATGCCGAGCACCACAAATCCAAGATGGCTAACCGACGAGTACGCGATCAGCTTCTTCATATTCGGCTGCACCATCGACACCAGCGCGCCGTAGATGATGCCGATAATCGCCAGCACCATGATCCAAGGAGCATTGCGGCGCGCCTCTTCAGGAAACAGCCCGACATTGAATCGCAGCAGTCCGTAAGTCCCCATCTTCAGCAGCACGCCCGCCAGCAACACCGATCCCGCGGTAGGCGCTTCGACGTGCGCATCAGGCAGCCACGTATGAAGAGGGAAGAGTGGGACCTTCACCGCAAATGCAATGAAAAAGCCCAGGAAGAGCCAGAGTGATGCCGTTTCGAATCCAGGCACGCTGCCGTTGCGAATCGCATTCTGAATTACAACAAAATCGAAGCTGCCAGTCTTGGAATAAAGCCACAAAATCGCCGCCAGCATGAACATCGAGCCAATCATGGTGAACAGAAAATATTTCACCGCAGCGTACACTTTGCGCCCGTGCCCGTACATGCCAATCAGAAGCGCCATCGGAATCAGCGTTGCTTCCCAGAAGAAATAGAACAGAAACAAGTCGAGCGAAGTGAATACGCCGATCAACGCCGTCTCCAGGATCAGCAGCAGAATGAAGAATTCCTTCACTCGCTCGTGAATCGAAGTCCACGAAATCAGCACGCACAGCGGCGTGAGGAACGTAGTCAGCACCACCAGCCAGACGGAAATTCCGTCGATTCCCATGTGGTAGTGAATATTCGGAGAAGCAATCCAGATCTTGTCGATCTCAAACTTGAAAGCCCCCGCTTCGCGATGCAGGTGCACCGGCAAATGCAGCGACGCCACAAACGCGAGCATGGAAATAACGAAAGCAAAAACCTTAATGTCGCGATCACGCCGCGGAATTAACAAAATCAGCAGCCCACCCGCAGCGGGGATGAACGTCACGAGCGAAAGAATGATGGGGCTGAGGTTTTCCATACTTAGTGCGTCACTCCCATCCAAACCATGTAGCCGATCACAACCGCCCCTCCGGCTGCGACCCAACCGGCATACGAGCGCAGATTGCCTGACTGCATGTGCCGCACGCCGTCCGAAATCTCGCGCGCCGCATGAGCCGACTCATTGACCGACGCATCGATCACTCCCTGATCGACGCCATGCCAGAGAATCGTAGTTGAGCCTTCCACCAGCGGTTTGATAAACAGCGCGGCGTAGATTTCGTCAATGTAGTATTTGTTCGCGACGACGTTATAGAGTCCGCCCAGACCAGCCGCAATGCGTGCGGGGATCTCAGGACTGCGGCGATAAAGCAGATACGCCAAAAACCATCCCAGCGCAGCCACGCTCACCGACACACCCATCAGCAGATATTCGAGCCCGCTCTTGCCTGCCTCAGCCGCGCCTTCCTGCGCAACCTCGACCGCCCCACTCTGAAATACCGGAGCCAGAAAATGTTCAAAGTGATTGCCGTATCCGACAAATCCGCCAAAGAGCGAAAGCACGGCCAGCACGACGAGCGGCCCCAGCATCACCCACGGACTCTCATGCGGCAGCCCGTGTCCATGCCCATCGTCGTGTCCATGCCCCGACTGTGCCGCCGCCCCGCGATAGTCGCCGCCAAACGTCATATACATCAACCGGAACATATAAAACGAAGTGATAAACGCCGTGACGACGCCGACAATCCAATACACCCAGCTTACATTGAACGCGTTCCAAAGAATTTCGTCCTTCGACCAGAAGCCCGCCAACGGCGGAATCCCCGCGATTGCCAGCGTCGCAATGCCCATCGTCGCAAACGTTACCGGCATGAAAGGCCGCAGCCCGCCCATCTTGCGCATGTCCTGCTCGCCACCCACCCCGTGAATCACCGATCCCGCCGCCAGGAAGAGCAGTCCCTTAAAGAACGCATGAGTCATCAAATGAAAGATGCCGGCTGAAAACGCTCCCACGCCGCAGGCCATGAACATATATCCCAGCTGCGACACGGTAGAGTAAGCCAGCACTTTTTTGATGTCGGTCTGCGCGATGCCGATGGTCGCGGCAAATAGAGCAGTGAGGGTTCCAATAATCGCGACGACCGTCATCGCCTCCGGAGCCCGTTCAAAAATAACGTGCGACCGCGCCACCATATAAACGCCCGCCGTCACCATGGTCGCCGCGTGAATCAACGCCGACACCGGAGTCGGACCTTCCATCGCATCCGGCAGCCACACATACAGGGGAATCTGCGCCGACTTACCCGCCGCGCCCACCATCAGCAAGAGACCGATAGCAGTCAGGAATCCAGCGCCACTCGTCTCTTTCGCCAGCGGCGCGACTGCGTGAAACACCGTCGTGAAGTCGAGCGATCCAAAATGCTGAATGATCAAGAAAAGCGCAATCAGAAATCCAAAGTCGCCAATCCGGTTGACGATGAACGCCTTCTTGCCCGCCGCCGCTGCCGAGTCTTTCGTAAACCAGAACCCAATCAGCAGATACGACGCCAGCCCGACGCCCTCCCAGCCAATAAACATGACCAGGTAGTTCTTCGCCAGCACCAGCGTCAGCATGAAGAACATAAACAGGTTCAGATAACACATGAACCTGTAGAAACCGTCATCGTCCCACATGTAGCCGATCGAATAAATGTGAATCAGGAAGCCGACACCCGTAACCACAAGCAGCATCACAAGCGACAACTGATCCAAGTAGAAACTGAAATCAACCTGAAACGTTCCGGAGCGGATCCAGTGTGCGAGATCGAAGTAATAAGGTG
>JAYUJG010000142.1:0-10087 GCA_043765355.1 Acidobacteriaceae bacterium
GCTTATTCAGCCTTTCTACAACTTCCAGGCATCAGGGGCAAATATTCCTGGATACGGAACCGTTATCCATCAACGCTTCCAGCAGTGGAACCCGAGCCACACCTGGACGATCAATAACTCGCTAGTGAATGAGGCCCGCTTTACCTACATGCGGGAGGGTCAATTAACCTTCCAGCACCCGCAGCACAACGGAGCAGTGACGGGCTTTTGCACTGGGGTGGCGGTACCTTTCTGCTTCACAGGGACATCGGATTCGTCCGCGTTTCAAACTGCCGGTTTAGGGAGTAGCCCACTGTATGGCATCACGCCGGGCCTGCCTACCAATCGCACCGGTCTGCCTTTCATTAACATCTCGGGTGGAGTGAATTTAGGCAACGGCTGGGAAGGTGAACTTCCGCAGGTCGGCAGCACGTTTCAGTGGGCCGACAACCTGAGCTTGGTCAAGGGCAGTCACACAATGAAATTTGGAGTTGATGTGCGCCGCTCCCGGTTCGACCAGACGCTTTACTTCAATACGAGCGGAAACTTTACGTTCAACGGCAGCGGCCTGAACGCGGTTTCCTATCCCGACAACTATCCGGGCTACCTATTAGGCTTGCCCGATACCTACTCGCAAGGCTCAGCGCAGCACGAGAATGTGCGTAACACAGGTTTTTATTTATTCGCGCAAGATAGCTGGAAGGTCAGGCCGAACCTGACGTTCAACTATGGCTTGCGCTGGGAGCTGGACACTCCACTTACTGATATTGGCAGACGGGTGCAAACTTTTCGTCCCGGTCAAACGAGTAAGGTTTATCCATGCACAAATACTCTTCCAGAGGACTGCCCTGTCGGGTTAGTCGTGCCGGGGGACCCTGGAGTGCCCGCCGGCTTGACGGCGACATATTACAAGGCCTTTGCGCCGCGAGTTGGGTTAGCTTACAGCCCAAATTTTGGCGACGGATTCCTGGGGAGATTATTTGGCAGTAATGGCAAGACCAGCATCCGCACCGGGTGGGGCTTGTTTTATAACCCGATCGAGCAGCTAGTACTTGAACAGTTCAGCGCGGAGCCGCCGTTCGGCAGCAGTCCTGGGTTGTCCGGCACACTATTTAACACTCCGTTCGTGGGCCAGAATCAAACGGTTACGCCCAATGGCTTCAACGGAATCCTGAATCCAAAGCCGGGACAGGACCCGGGCTGGGCGAACTACCGTCCAATTTTGCTCTTCGGCGACTTCCAACCTCACCTGCGCACGCAATATACGGCGCAGTATAACCTCAGTATTCAGCGCGAGATTGCCAAGGATCTGCTCTGGCAGGTTAATTATGTAGGGTCGCAGGGCCATCGGCTGCTGGCTTCGCACGATATCAATGCGTCCACGCCACAGTCGTGTATCGATATCATGAACATCGCGGCGGCCGACCCGAATAGCGTGCTTGATGTCAGTGGCGCCCAAACGACTTGTGGTCCATCGGGGGAAGATTCTTCCTTCGTTGTTCAAGCGGGTACAATACTTCCCAACGATCTCAATCTACCTTATGGGCCGCAATCAGTTATTAAGGCAGGGACAAAACTGGCGAATAACGTCACTCTTGTTGGACTACGCCCGTATTCTTCGCCAAACTGTAATCCAGTTACTGGTGCCGGTTGCCCGACTGACGGTGTGCCTGTTTTCACTAATATTTTTGCGGAAGACACCATCGCGAGTTCGTCTTACAACTCACTCCAGACTATGTTGGAGAAGCGTTTTTCTCATGGATTACAACTTCAGGCGGCATACACTTTCAGTAAGTCTCTCGACTTAGCCTCAAGTTTTGAGGAAACACTCAACCCTTTTAACTTCAGAAAGAGCCGCGCGCTTTCTTTGTTCAACTCAGCGCAACGTTTTGTCATCAACTATTACTGGGAACTTCCATTTGGGAAGCACAATGGGTGGGTGGGCAAAGTTGCGGACGACTGGGCGATTTCCGGGATCACGCAATTCCAGAGCGGCTTTCCCATTCGTTTGCAGACGCAGAACGACAACGAGCTCATCAACAGCTTGTTTTTCTTCGGCACGGGAGCACCGCAGTTGACGGGCAAGGCGCAGATCTTGAATCCGAAGGCATTGCAAACAATCAATGGGGTACAAGGTCACTATTATCTGAATGCCGGCCAATACTCGGACCCGCCGCTAGGACAGTTCTCAACCACGTCGCGAACTCTCTGCTGCGGACCTGGCGAGAATCAGTGGGACGTCACTTTCTCAAAGAGGTTCACGCTTAGCGAAAACAAATATTTTCAGTTCCGCGCCGACATTTTTAACCTGTTCAACAAGACGCAGTTCGTCAACCCGGACGGAAATTTTTCGAACTCGACGTTTGGGCAAGTGTTGCACGCTCGCGACCCGCGTCTTGTACAATTTGCTTTGAAGTTCTACTTCTAGCTCGCAGCTTTTGTTCGATCCCGGGCGGGTCACTCCGCCCGGGTCTAATCTAATGGCCGATCTGGCCTGAGTCTTATTGGAGACATCACGATGTACCCCGCATTGCAAAAAGAGCTCGACACGTTCGAGCGCCGTACTCCGAAGTCCGCCGAAGCGCATAAGAAGAACTTGAAGCGCCTGCCTTTGGGCGTGGCGAGTAACTACCGCGCTTACGATCCGTATCCGATTTTTGTTTCAGAGGCTTCGGGTAGTAAGTTCCGCGATTTGGATGGCAACGAATACCTGGACCACAATCTTTGTTTTGGCACGCTAATGGCTGGGCATTCGCATCCGGCGGTAATTAAGGCGGTCGAAGCGCGCCTGCACAAGGGCACGGCTTACGGCATGCCGCACAACATGGAGTGGGAACTGGCGGAAGAAATCTGTACGCGGTTTCCGGTGGAGATGTGCCGCTTTGGAAATAGCGGCACGGAAGCGACGATGCACACGATTCGCCTGGCGCGCGCCGCCACGGGGCGCGACAAGGTCATCAAGTTCGAAGGCGGGTATCACGGGTTGCACGATGCGGCGCTGGTGAGTGTGAAGCCGCATCCTCCGGCGGACGATTTTGGGGATATCAAGAATCCGAAGCCGATTCCCGGCGGTGGTGGCGTACCGAAGGCCAGCATCGCGAATGTGCCGATTGCCACGTTCAACGATCTGGAGACGGTGGAGCGGCGGTTTCGAGAGAATCCGAATGAGATCGCGGCGGTGATTCTTGAGCCGATCATGATGAATGTCGGGCTCTGCATGCCGGAGAAGGGATTTCTTGAAGGCTTGCGGTCGCTTTGCGATCAGCATGGCGCGCTGCTGATTTTCGACGAGGTTAAGACGGGCGCGAAACTGTGTTGGGGCGGGGCCTCGGAATACTTTGGCGTGGCGCCCGACATGATCTGTCTGGCGAAGTCGATAGGCGGCGGCTTTCCGTTGGCGGCTTTTGGGACGCACAAGCGGGTGATGAATTTGATCGCCGACCACAAAGTGTTCCATGGCGGCACTTACAATACGAATCCGATTTCGATGGCGGCGGGAATCGCTACCTTTCGCGAGGTGCTTACTCGCTCCAATTACACGCTGATTGAAAAACTTAGTACGAAACTTGTAGATGGATATAAAAAGACCGTCGCCAAGGTTGGGTTGCAGGGGTACATCGCCAGCGCGGGGGCGAATGGGGCGTTGATGCTCTATCCGAAGGAAATTCGCAATTACCGCGATTGGCTTCCGGTGGATGTTGATCTGTGGCGGCACTACTGGTTTGCCATGGTGAATCGCGGCGTGATGGCACAGCCTTACTGGTGGGATGAGCAGTGGACAATTTCCGTGCAGCACACCGAGGCGGATATCGATCAGCACCTGGCGGCGTTTGCCGACGTTGCTCCATCTCTTGCAGCTGCGCAGCATGAGCGGCTGGGAGCGTTGGCGACACACTAAAGCTATTTCGCGCCGGTCATCGCTTATGTAAGGCTTGTGTGGTGACGGGGCTTTGCCCCGCTAAGACGGGGCAAAGCCCCGTCGCCACACGAACTTTTAAGGGATGGTCCTGTGATTCGTTGATCTGACAATCTGATTCATGGCCGATACCACTACAAATCAGCCGGACTTGAAGCGTGTTCTTGGACGCTTTGACCTTGTGCTGCTGTTTGTGGTCGCGGTATTCAACCTCAATGTCGTCCCCAGCATCGCCGCCAACGGCGGGGTGACGGTCTGGCTGTGGATCGTTTCGCTGCTTTTGTTTTTTTGGCCGCAGGGAATTGCAGTGATCGAGCTGGCGCATCGCTATCCCGGCGAAGGCGGCGTTTATCTGTGGGCCAAAGAAGTCTTCGGCGATTTTCACGGATTCCTGTCGGGCTGGTGTTATTGGACGAATAACATGCTGTATGTGCCGACGGTGATGCTGTATTTCGTCGGAGTAACTGTATTTGCGATGGGGCCAGGCCACGCCGCGCTTGCCGACAACAAGAATTTCGCCATGGCCGCTTCGCTGGCTCTGCTCGCCCTTTTGACGGTGGTGAACATTGTCGGGCTGGGAGTGGGGAAGTGGCTCAATAATCTTGGGGCGATCGGCACGTTTGTCGCAGCCGCGGTTTTGATCGGACTTGGATTTACCGTTTGGTCGCGCTTTGGGACGACAGTGACGGCTGCCGATTTTCGCATTCCGGCAAATCCGCGATTTGTTCTCAACTCTTTTGGCGTGATTTGCTTTGGATTGGTCGGGCTTGAGCTCGCCTCGGTGATGGGCGACGAGATCAAAGATCCGCAGAAGACATTGCCCGGCGCGGTGGCGTGGGGTGGCCTGATTTCTGGACTCCTCTATATCGGTGCGACGCTGACTTTACTGGTGGCTGTCGGCAAGAACGACATCAGCGTGCTGCAAGGGATTGTGCAAGCTGTAAGTCATATGGCTGGCAAAGTCGGCGTGGCGTGGATTATTACGCCGTTCGCGCTGATGCTGAGCTTGTCGATTGCCGGGATCGGCTCAGCTTGGATGGGCGGATCGGCGCGCATTCCGTTCGTTGCCGGACTTGATTCCTACATGCCGTCGTGGCTCGGCAAGGTTCATCCCAAGTATCGGACGCCGCACGCAGCGCTGATTGTGCAGGCGGTGGTGTCGCTGGTATTGATTGTCATCAACTTCTATGCGTCGGGTGGCGTGCAGGAAGCGTTCCAGACGATGCTTTCGCTTGCGGTCGTCCTACAGTTAGTGCCATTTTTATATGTGTTTGCGGCGCTGCTGAAATTTGCTTTTGCCGGCGATATGGCAGGCGCGCGGTACAGCCGGGGCACGCTGATCGTATCTGGACTCTGCGGCTTTGTAACCACAGCGCTTGGAATCGTATTAGCTTTTTTCCCCGCCAAGCAGATTACTTCGGTCTGGAGATATGAAGCCAAGATGTTCGGCTTCACGTTATTTTTTCTGGTGCTGGCGGCGTTCTTTTTCTTTGTGTACGGACGGATGAAGACGCCGCCGTTGGAATCGACAACGCTCACGTAGGGACGGACGCCCTCGTCCGTCCGGCCTTGAGCGCGCGTCGACTAAGTTTGGAGCTAGTGTAGAGCGGCGAGCTGCGCTCGCCCCCGGACGAGGGCATCCGGGGCTACGTGGGTTGTGGAGGCGTTATGTCTGGTGGAGTCGCTACTGAGATTAAGAATTACTCGATGCTAATCGATGGCGAGTTTGTCGCCAGTAAGACGAATAAGACGTTTCCTGTCTACGATCCGTCTACCGAGGAAGTGATTGCGCAGGTTCCTGAGGCCAACGCGGACGACGTGAACCGCGCGGTTGCGGCTGCCAAGGCGGCGTTTGAAGATGGGCCGTGGTCGAAGACTACGGCGCAGGAGCGGGGACGGGTTCTGTTCCGGTTGGCTGAAAAGGTGCGGCAGAATTTGCCGATGCTTGCAGAACTTGAGTGCCGTAACTCGGGGAAACCAATTGTCGAGGCAGAGTTTGACATTAACGACGTCGCGACCTGCTTCGAATACTACGGTGGCTTGGCTACGAAGGTTGTAGGCTATGTGAATCCGGTTCCCGACAATGCGATGAGTTTGTCGCTGAAAGAACCGATGGGCGTCGCGGGGCAGATCATTCCGTGGAATTATCCTTTGACGATGGCAGCCTGGAAACTGGCTCCGGCGCTGGCTGCGGGTTGTACGTGCGTGCTGAAGCCGGCCGAGCAGACGCCGCTGACGGTACTTGAGCTGGCGCGGTGGTTTGACGAAGTTGGGCTGCCGAAGGGCGTGGTGAACGTGATCACCGGCTTTGGTGAAAGTTGCGGTTCGCCTTTGGTCAGGCATCCGGACGTAAATAAGATCGCTTTCACCGGCTCGGCCACGGTAGGCAAGAGAATTGTGAAAGAGGCGGCGGATACGGTAAAGCGCGTGACGCTGGAACTCGGCGGCAAGTCTCCGAACATCTTTTTTGCCGATGCCGATTTCGAAGCGGCCATTGACGGAGCGCTGTTTGGCGTCTTTATCAATCAGGGAGAAGTTTGCTCGGCGGGCAGCCGCATTTTGGTGCAGAAGTCGATCTACAAGAAGTTTGTGGAAGCGATGGCTGAAAAGGCGAAGACGATCAAGGTCGGTCCGCCGCTTGAACGCGAAACGAAGATGGGCGCCCTGATATCGAAAGAGCAATATGATCGCGTGTGTTCGTATCTTGAGATTGGCAAGAAAGAGGCCAAGTTAGCCGCGGGCGGCGGGCGCGTCGCCGAGTTTGATAAGGGCTACTACGTGCAGCCGACTATTTTTTACGATATTGATAACAATGCCCGCATCGCGCGCGAAGAAATCTTTGGGCCGGTTGCGGCGGTCATTCCGTTCGAGGATGAGAAGGACGCGATTAAGATCGCGAATGACTCGCCCTATGGACTGGCTGCGGCTGTATGGACGCGAGATATCTTCAAGGCGCTGCGCGCGGTGAAGGCGCTGCGGGTTGGCATCGTGTGGGTGAACCACATGCAGCCGACTTATGTGGAAGCGCCGTGGGGTGGTTATAAGCAGTCGGGCTTTGGCCGTGAACTTGGGCCGTGGGGTATCGAGGAATATCTTGAAACCAAGCAGGTTTATATCAATCTAAATGAAGCACCGATCGGCTGGTACTGACGACTGAGAACCGAGAACTGAATCATGTCTACTATTCAATTACGCACATCCATTCCCGGGCCGCGCTCGCAGGCACTGATGAAGCGGCGCAATGCTGCCGTGGTGCAGGGGGCGTTTCACGCTACGCCAGTTTTTGTCGCCAAGGCGGAGGGCGCCGTCGTTGAAGATGTTGACGGCAATCGTCTGATCGATTTTGCCGGCGGCATCGGCTGCCTCAACACCGGGCATCGCGCCCCGGCTGTGCTTGACGCGGTGCGCCGCCAACTGGATCGCTTTCTGCACACGAGCTTCAACGTGCTCCCCTACGAGAGTTATATCGCTGTATGCGAAAAACTGAATGCGCTGGCGCCTGGAAAGGGACCTAAGAAAACTATTCTTGTGAACACCGGGGCCGAAGCGGTCGAGAACGCC
Organism: Acidobacteriaceae bacterium; assembly: GCA_043765355.1. Taxonomy (GTDB): domain Bacteria; phylum Acidobacteriota; class Terriglobia; order Terriglobales; family Acidobacteriaceae; genus Acidiflorens. The sequence goes on from JAYUJG010000142.1 coordinate 7,457, forward strand.
ATTAAGATCGCGCGTTCTTACACCAAGCGGCAGGCGGTCATTTGCTTTGAAGACGCGTTTCACGGACGCACTTACATGGCGATGGCGGCGACCAGTAAGACCCATCCTTATAAAGCCGGCTTCGAGCCGTTCCCGAGCGAGGTCTACCGCATTCCTTATGCGTATTGTTATCGCTGCTCTTACTCGTTGAAGTATCCTGCGTGCGAAGTGCACTGCGCACGCCACATCGAAGACACGTTCAAGCGGGTGGTGCCGGCGGAATCGGTGGCGGCGGTGATTGTCGAGCCGATTCTCGGCGAGGGGGGATTTGTCACTCCACCGGCCGAGTTCTATCCCACGCTCGGGGCGATCTGCCGCAAGTACGGAATTCTGCTGATCGCCGACGAGGTACAGACTGGATTCGCGCGAACGGGCGCGATGTTTGCAAGCGAGCGCTTGGGCTTGGAACCCGATCTGGTCGTGATGGCCAAATCGCTGACTGGCGGGTTGCCGATGGCGGCGGTTACGGGGCGCGCGGAAGTTATGGATGCGCCCGGCGCGGGACAGTTGGGCGGAACATTCGCGGGAAATCCGTTGGCCTGTGAAGCGGCCCTGGCGGTGCTGGAGATTATCGACAAAGAGAGTCTTTGTGCCCGCGCCAATGTGCTGGGCGAACGTTTCCGCAAGCGCGCCGTGAAGTGGCAGGCGCAGTGGGAACTGGTGGGCGACGTGCGTGGGTTGGGAGCGATGCAGGCCCTGGAACTCGTGCGCTCGAAAGCGACGCGCGAGCCTGCGGACGAAGAGACGAAACAGGTTTCGAGATACTGTTACGAGCATGGCCTGGTTACGATCACGGCCGGGTCTTACGGCAACGTGATTCGCCTGCTCATGCCGTTGGTCGTTACCGACGCGCAAATGGACGAAGCGCTCGATGTGCTCGAAGGCGCTCTGGCTCACGTTACAGAAAAGAAAGGCGCGCTGACGGCGCAACTCACGTAGGCTGCTGCTACGTGGAATTCTTCGCGATCGCGAAAGGTAGTTATCGATATGATTGTCGCAGCACCTCCTGCCAGCAAGATACCGCAGTTTGTCAACGGCGAGTGGATCGAATCGCACGCCTCTGAGTGGCAAGACGTCGTCAATCCCGCGACCGGCGAGGTTCTCGCACGGGTTCCGATTGCCGACGCGGTTGAAGTAACGCGCGCGATTGATGCGGCGCAGGGCGCTTATCCGGAATGGAGGCGCACTCCCGCCGAAGACCGCATCCAGCCGCTATTCAAGCTGAAGATGCTGCTGGAAGATCACCTCGACGATTTCGGACGGATCATCTCGCAGGAAAATGGCAAGACGTTCGCCGAAGCGAAGGCGGAGATGCGGCGCGCCATCGAGAATGTCGAAGTTGCCTGCGGCATTCCGATGATGATGCAGGGTTACAACCTTGAGGATGTGGCGCGCGGCATCGACGAGACCATGATTCGCCAGCCGCTGGGCGTGGTGGCGGCAATCACGCCGTTTAATTTTCCGGGGATGATTCCGTTCTGGTTTCTGCCCTATGCCATCGCTTGCGGGAACACACTCGTCGTCAAGCCCTCGGAGCGGGTCCCGCTGACGATGAAGCTGGCTTTCGAGTTACTGGCGAAGACGGGGCTGCCGAAGGGCGTGGTGAATCTGGTGAATGGCGGCAAAGTTGCCGTCGATACGCTGATTGATCATCCCGCGGTGCGAGCGATCAGTTTTGTGGGATCGACGCCGGTGGCGCGATACATTTATGCGCGGGCGGGCGCGAATGGGAAACGCGCGCAGTGCCAGGGCGGTGCGAAGAATTATGTCATCGTGCTGCCCGACGCGGATATGCCGATGGCGACGCAGATTATTTCCGACAGCGCTTTTGGGTGCGCGGGACAACGCTGCCTTGCCGTCTCGGTGGCGGTGACGGTGGGAGAAGCGCAGAAGGTTTTTCGCGACTCGATTAGCGAGGCGGCATCGAATTTGCGCGTTGGCAATGGGCTCGACGAGGGCGTGCAGATGGGGCCGGTGATTACGCGCCAGAGCAAGGAACGAGTGCAGGAGTTGATCGGCACCGGCGCGCGAGACGGCGCGAAGGTTGTGATTGATGGACGCAATCCGCGGCTTGCGAAGTACGAGAGTGGAAATTTTGTGAAACCGACGGTGCTCGACGGCGTTCCGGCGAGCAGCGAACTTACGAACACGGAAATTTTTGGTCCGGTGCTCAGTCTGATTCATGCCAGCAGCATGGATGAAGCGATGGACCTGGTGGCTCGGAGTCCATTTGGCAACCAGGCATCGCTGTTCACGTCGAGCGGTTCGGCGGCGAGGCGCTTTCGCCACGAGACGCCCGCGGGCAACATCGGCATCAACATTGGCGTCGCCGCGCCGATGGCGTACTTTCCGTTCAGCGGATGGAAAGACAGTTTCTTCGGCATCATGCATGCGCAGGGTCGTGACGCCATCGAGTTCTATACCGAGAAGAAGATTGTTGTCGAACGCTGGGCCAAGGAGCACTCGCGGAAGTTCTGAGGCTGATAGGAGAAGTCGAAATTCCCTCGGGGCTAAAGCCTACATTTGTTGGAGTTCGATGCGGCACGGCTAAAACCGTGCCCTTCCCAAAACCATTCTGGAGAAGCGTTAATT
>JAYUJG010000143.1:0-2294 GCA_043765355.1 Acidobacteriaceae bacterium
TGTTCGTTGAGTTGGTCTAGTGAAGCCCCAAAGTGATAAAAAATGTTTAGGTTGGTTTCCTTCATGTCGCCGTCTCCAAATGGAGCGAACCACGATCCCCAATACTTAGGGGAACTCCGTATTGTACGGGTACTGGAGACACAATTCGGTTTATCCCTGTCACGGCATTTCGACTGTACCAGTTTTGGGTTAGCCATGTCTATTGATACCCCTCTAAGTCTTTGATTCCAAAAGACCACCCTCCGGGGGGATTCGACGGTCCTGTGGTGAAGATTTCAACTGTAGAAATCGGCAATGCTCTCGACCACGCGCCGAATCTCGGCTTCGCTCAACTCTGGGAACATGGGCAAAGCTAGCACTTCGCGGGCTGCTAGCTCGGCGACTGGCAAGTCTCCGGCTTTTAGTCCGAGGTAGGAAAAGACGGGCTGCAAATGCAGCGGAAGCGGATAGTAGATTTCCGATCCAATTTTGCGTTCGGCTAGAAATTGGCGCAGCTCATCGCGACGGTCGGCGCGAATCACATATTGATGGAACACATGCTTGGCTTGCGGACTCCGGCCCAACAATCGCACCGGAGTCGCGCTCGAGCCGGATGTCTGGCTGGAAATGAGACCTGCGCCGGCAAATAGCTGGTCGTAAAGCGCTGCATGTTGGCGGCGGCTCTGGTTCCAGTCTTTTATATGCGAGAGCTTCACGCGCAGCACTGCGGCTTGAATCGCGTCCATGCGTCCATTCCAGCCAAATTCGTCGTGATAGTAGCGCTGCGGACTGCCGTGATTGCGGAGCCGCTTCATATGCTCCGCCATCTCCGGACTAGTCGTAGTGACGATGCCCGCGTCTCCGTAAGCGCTTAGATTTTTGGTGGGATAGAAGCTGAACGCAGCAGTCACACCGAGCGAGCCGGCGCCGCGACCGTTCCACTCGGCACCAATGGCTTGCGCGGCGTCCTCAACGATGGCGAATCCGAATTCGTTGGCGAGATCGTCGAAGCGATCCATGTCTGCGCACTGACCGTAGAGGTGCACGGGAAGAATTGCGCGAACACCTTCGGGAGGCTTGCCGCGGAGGCGGCGAGCGACGAGCGTCGGATCGAGGTTTAGGGTGTCGGCGTCGACATCCACAAAAATCGGCTGGGCGCCTGCGCGCACGATCGAGCTGGCGGAAGCGAAAAAGCTGAAGGGAGTGGTGATGACCGAGTCGCCCGGCTTCACGCCGGCGGCGACCAGAGCGAGCCACAACGCTTCCGTTCCTGAGGCGCAGCCGACGGCGCAGGCCGCTCCGGTGAGGGCGGCGATTTCACCTTCGAGCGCCTCGACCTCCGGTCCAAGAATGTAGCTCTGCGAATCGCAAACGCGGGTGATGGCGGTGAGCACGTCTTCGCGGATGGCGTGGTACTGGCGTCGCAAGTCAAGCAGAGGAACGGATTCGGGCGCGGCGACTGGTTGGTAAGGGCGTTCGACTGGCTGAGCCGAAGAAGGTTGAGCCGATGAAGAAGGAGATGAGGGACGAGCCTTCACGAGAATTAAGATTCTAGCATCGGACGAGTTCGTAGCCTCAGCGCCGCAAGAGAATCTTGGGAAGGGCGGGCGAGTGATGACGGGCATCGTGCGGGGCATCGTGCGGGGCATGGTTCGGGGCATGGTTCGGGGCGTTCGCGCGATCGTTGAGATATCGGCGCCAGGATTCCAACTCAGTGTGGAGCCGGTCGAGATCGAGATCGGGAAACGAGCGGTCACCGCCCGTGAGATTTCGCATACCGCGCTCCAGCACCGAGCGCGCCCCCACAAGATTGCCCGTGGAGTGGTGATGAAAAGCGACCGCCAGCTGAACCATCCCCTGGAGATGCAGTCGCAAGGCGGAGTCGGCGGGCGCGGCGCGCCAGACGTCTTCAAGAACCTCGTGCGCGTCGAAGAACAGACCGCGGTTGAAGAGGCCGAGGCCGCGGCCCAATTCCCGGTCGACAGGCTGTCCACTCATATCAGGATCGTATCCAAATCGTATCCAAGATGTCCCGGCCTTGCCAATCCACAATCTACATGTTTCCATAGTTTCGTGGAGGGTTGGTCTCCACAAAACCGGATAAATTCAAAACTAAAAACGCATGTGATTGAAACTTATGGGGCTTATTTGATTCTATTTTGGAATGCAGATTGCACTTAAGAAGCGGTTATCGAGGAAGACTTTTACTGGGGCCGATGTTAAGGCGTCCCTGAGGCATCAATGCAACTCGACCGACTGCAATTCGATTCACAGAGTCAAACAGGAGAGATCGAAATGGAATCTGCATTCCGCAA
>JAYUJG010000144.1:0-2640 GCA_043765355.1 Acidobacteriaceae bacterium
ATTTAGATGCGGGTCTGTCGAGTGAACAGACTAGCGAGCAGATCACCGTGCTCGAAGCAAATCTCGACGACCTGAGTCCGCAAGTACTGGCCTACGCGATGGAACGCTTGCTGGCCGGAGGCGCATTGGATGTATTCAGCATATCCGTGCAGATGAAGAAGAGCCGTCCGGGAGCGCTATTAACGGTGCTGGCAAAAATTGAGGATGCGAATCGCCTGACCGAAGTGATCTTTGCGGAGACGACAACTCTCGGCGTGCGCCGTCGCGACGAACAGCGGCACACACTCTCACGTCGATGGGAAACGGTCGATACCACGTGGGGTCCTGTGCGAATGAAAATTGCCAACATGCATGGACGCGTCTCGAACTATGCGCCGGAGTATGAGGACTGCCGGGCGCTGGCCGAAACGAAGCATGTCCCGCTCCGCACAATCATGCAGGAAGCGATTCAGCAGTACCTGCGCGGCACTCAGAAAAGTTAGAAGCCCGTGTGGTGCAAGCCCGTGTGGTGACGGGGCTCTGCCCCGTATCGGCAGCGCCGCACTGCCGGCAGAAGGCGCGGCACCCCGATTCTCTACGCTGCATTTACAATTGAAGCGACATCATGAGCAAGAAGTTTTATATTTCGACCCCGATCTACTACGTGAACGCGCATCCGCACATTGGGCACGCCTACACGACGATCGCTTGCGACACCATCGCCCGCCGCCACCGTATGCTCGGTGACGACACCTGGTTCCTAACCGGGACCGACGAGCACGGTCAAAAAATAGAGCGCGCCGCGCAAGCCGCCAGCAAGACGCCACAGCAATTCACTGACGAGATTTCCGCCGAGTTCCGCGCGCTCTGGGATCGCATGGGGCTGACCTATGACGATTACATCCGCACCACGTCGCCGCGCCACCAGCAAGGCGTCCAAGCCCTCTGGCGCAAGATTCGCGACAACGGATACATCTACAAAGGCACCTACACCGGCCAATACTGCGTCTCTGATGAACTCTACGTCGACGGCGTCGGCCCCGGCGACCCCTGCCCCGATTGCGGACGCATCACCGAAACCGTCCACGAAGAAAACTATTACTTCAAGCTCTCGGCGTTTCAGGACCAGTTGATCAAGCTCTATACCGAGCATCCGGATTTCATCCGCCCGGAGACGCGGCGCAATGAAGTGCTGTCGTTTGTACGCGGCGGACTGCGCGACCTTTCGATCAGCCGTTCGACGTTCTCATGGGGCATTCCCGTGCCCGACGATCCGAAGCACGTCATCTACGTATGGCTGGATGCACTGGCGAATTACATCACGGCGCTCGGCTTCGGTTCAACAGACACGACAAAGTTCGACAAGTATTGGCCAGCCGACGTCCACATGATCGGCAAAGAAATCGTCCGCTTCCACTGCGTTTACTGGCCGGCGTTTCTGCTGGCCGCGGGATTGCCACTACCCAAAGGCATTACAGCGCACGGATGGCTGCTATTCGAAGAAAGCAAAATGTCGAAGTCGCGCGGAAATATCGTCCGCGCCGAAACCATCGTCGAAGTGCTGGGTTCTGACGCGCTGCGATATTTTCTGTTACGCGAAGTCGTCTTTGGACAAGATGGCTCGTTCAGTTTCGACGCGCTCGTGCAGCGCTATAACTCCGACTTGGCGAACGGCCTCGGCAACCTGGCGAGCCGCACGCTGACCATGATCAACCGTTATTTCAAGGGCGAGGTTCCCTACCCTTCGAACGCAGCGCACACACCAGCGGACGCCGCCATCGCGGAGACGGCAAAGAAAACCATCGCCGAATTCGGCACGTTGTTCGACCAATATCAATTCTCACGCGCGCTGGAAATTGCGTGGGGACTGGTAGCCGCGGTGGACAAGTACATCGTCGAAAACGAACCGTGGTCGCTGGACGAAAAGAAAGATGAAGAAAGCCGCGCGCGTCTGGCGACGGTCCTCTACACCAGTGCAGAAGCTTTGCGGATCGTGACGGCTCTGGCGCATCCGGTAATGCCCGACGCCACGGCAAGGATCTGGGCGCAACTCGGTCTTGGAGACATCAAGACATTCGATCTGCAACAACTACAGTGGGGACAACTGCAACTCGGAACCAAGCTAGGCGAAGTGAAAGCCGTGTTTCCGCGAGCGGACAAATCGGCAGTCGAGAGGATGCAGACAATGGAAGAGCAGAAAGACGATGGCACCGCCAGTGTGGTGACGGGCGTTTCGCCCGTTCCCAGCGCAGCTGCGGAAAAAGCTGCCAGCCCATCGGCTCCAGTGGCACCAGCCAAACCAGCCGCTGCCGTCCCCGATGGCAAGATCAGCATCGACGATTTTGCAAAAGTGGAGTTGCGCGTAGCCCAGGTGAAGACTGCCGAGCGCGTAAAAGGCGCCGACAAACTGCTGCGCCTCGAAGTCGATCTGGGAACCGAAGTCCGCCAACTGGTGGCCGGAATCGCCGAAGCCTACGAACCCGAGGCCCTGATCGGCCGCAAGGTCGTAATCGTCGCGAATCTGGCGCCCCGCAAGCTGCGTGGACTGGAATCAAACGGCATGATTGTCGCGGCGTCGCCCGAAGGCGGAAAGCCGGTGCTGGCCGGCTTTCTGGAAGATGTGCCCCTAGGCACGCGGCTCAAATAGGTCTGCTTCACTAA
>JAYUJG010000145.1:0-9465 GCA_043765355.1 Acidobacteriaceae bacterium
CAGCATCGATACCGAGTTGCGCGCGCGCATGGCGAGTCTGGAGAAAGCGGCGGCGGGCGTGGAAGCGCATCGCAGCACGATCCTGAAGAGCTATTCGGACCGATTGCAATCGCGGATGATGGAATTGCTCGGCGCGCAAATAGAGAAAGAGCGCGTGGTGCAGGAAGTGGCGGTGCTGGTGGATCGCAGCGACATTCAAGAAGAGCTGGTGCGGCTGAATGCGCACGTAAAACATTTCGTCGGATTAATCGATCAGGGCGGCGAGGTCGGAAAGAAAATGGACTTCCTGCTGCAAGAAATGAATCGCGAGGCAAACACGCTGCTTTCGAAGACTTCAGGGCTGGCGGGCGAGGCGTTAAAGATTACCGAGATGGGGTTGCTGATGAAATCGGAAATCGAAAAATCCCGGGAGCAGGTACAGAATCTGGAATGAGTATCGTCTACATAGTTTCCGCGCCGTCCGGTTCGGGTAAGTCCACGCTGGTGAACGAACTGTTCAAGATGGTTCGTAACCTGGACTTTTCCATTTCGTACACGACGCGTCCACCGCGCGGCAGCGAGCAGAACGGCAAAGAGTATTCCTTTGTTTCGCGGGAAGAGTTTGAAGCGATGATTGCGGCTGACGAATTTTTGGAGCACGCGACCGTCTTCGGAAACTATTACGGCACGGCGCGGCGATTTCTGCGCGAGGCGGAAAACCGAAGTAACGACCTGCTACTGGACATTGATGTGCAGGGTGCGAGTAAGATCAAGAAGAAGATTCCGGAGGCGGTGAGCATTTTTATTCTGCCGCCTGACCGGGAAAAGCTGGAATGGCGGTTGCGGACGCGAGGGTTGGATTCGGAAGAAGTGATCCGCCGCCGCCTGGACGCAGCCCGGCGTGAGATTGAGAATTACAAGGAATACGACTACATTTTAGTGAACAATCTACTAGAGCAGTCGGCAGACCAGTTGAGGAATATCGTGCTTGCAGAGCGGTTGAAAAAAAAGGGCGGGATGGAACTTTCTGAAAAAGAAAAGCGCTTGATTGAAACCGCGCAGGCTTGCCGGCTGGATAAGGCGCTTGAACACGTCCAGCCGATTCTGGCGTCGTTTCAACCGCAGGTAGTCAAGGGTAGCAGGCTTGCCGGCTGGATAAGGCGCTTGAACACGTTCAGCCGATTCTGGCGTCGTTTCAACCGCAGGTAGTCAAGGGTAATTGAAGTTTCGGGGGAGATAAATGAAGCTGATTGAAGGGTTCGACAGCAATTACCGCTACATTCTGGTGGCGGCGCGGCGGGCACGGCAACTGCAAGGCGGCGCTCCTCCGGTGATCGATACCGGATCGCGCAAACCCTGCCGCATCGCTCAGGATGAAATCAAAGCTGGCAAAGTGAAATGGCTGATTCCGGAGCTTCCGAAATTGGCGATGGACGCCGCCAGCGAAAGCATGAACAAAGTTTTCGCCGAAGACGCGTAGAGAGAGCGGCATTCAGCAATCAGCAGTCGGCGCTCAGCTAGACCCACTGAATGCTGATTGCTGAATGCCGATTGCTGTCTCCATTCTTCCTGCTATGAAAATTGCTCTCGGCGTATCCGGCGGAGTGGCGGCTTACAAGGCGGCGGAAATTGTGCGCCTCTTGCAAGACCGCGGCATTCGTGTGCAAGTCGTGATGACGGCTGGGGCGCAGGAGTTTGTGCGTCCGCTTACGTTCGCGGCGCTCTCGGGCGAAGAAGTTATTACCGGACTATTTGCCGCGTCTGAGTCCGGAGACGGGCAGGCGAACGTCGAGTCGGCGATCGAGCACATTGCGGTGGCGCAGTCGATCGATGCACTCCTGGTGGCTCCGGCGACCGCCGACGTGCTGGCGCGCTTTGCGCAGGGAATCGCCAACGATTTTCTTTCCACTCTTTATCTCGCTACGACTGCTCCGGTTGTGGTGGCACCGGCAATGAATGTGAACATGTGGAATCACCCGGCGACGCAGGCGAATCTGGAAATCCTGCGTAGGCGCGGCGTGCGCGTCGTTGAGCCGGGAGACGGATATCTTGCCTGCGGGATGACAGGGTCGGGACGACTAGCAGAGAACGACAAGATTGTAGCCGCCGTGATGGAAGCGCTGGGCGCGTCGCAGGATTTGGCGGGCGAAACGGTTCTGGTGACGGCGGGGCCGACGCGGGAGAAGATCGATCCAGTGCGGTATTTGACGAACCGGTCGAGCGGGCGCATGGGCTATGCCATTGCGGAAGCGGCGCTGCGGCGCGGAGCGCGCGTGCTGCTGGTGAGCGGGCCGACGTCGATTGCCGCTCCGGGTGCAGCCGAACTTACGCGAGTCGAAACTGCGGATGAAATGCGGGCGGCGGTTTTGAAATTGCTTCCGGAAAGCACTGTGGTCGTCATGACAGCGGCAGTGGCGGATTTTCGCCCGAAGGCGGCGGCGGGACAGAAGATCAAGCGCAAAGGCCCGATGACGCTGGAATTGGAGTCGACTAGCGATATCCTCGCCGAGGTGGCGGGCCGCAAGACTTCCCAAGTGATCGTTGGATTTGCCGCCGAGACCGAGAACGTGCTGGAGAACGCGCGCAAGAAGCTGGCTGCGAAATGTTTGGACGCAATTGTTGTCAACGACGTTTCGCGCGAAGGTGTTGGTTTCGATTCCGACCGCAATGCGGTAACGATTATTTCGCAAAGCGAAGTGATTGAGGTTCCCGAAACCTCGAAGTGGGAAGTTGCGCACCGCGTGCTCGATCAGGCTGTCAAGCTACGCAGCCGCGTGTCGGCTCCAAAGGCCTAAATCCACCACGGAGACACGGAGGCACGGAGAAAACCAGACGTCTTTGTTTTTCTTTTTATCCTTCCGGCTTTTCTTTTATCCTTCCTGTTTCCTCCGTGCCTCGGTGTCTCCGTGGTGGAAAGTTGTTATTCTTATCGGCGATGCCCCCTGCACCTGGTCTTGGTCTTGATCCCGAACTGCGACGCGCGCTGGCCGCGCGCATTCGCTATTACAACGAGATGGGGATTTATGATTTTTACCGGCGGCCGGTGTCGGCACGCGCGCAAGAAATTGTAGCGGCGATTGCGGTGAACGACGACGACTCGGAAACCTTTATTACCGCGGATGCGGTTTCGACAAATCAGCGATTGGGAGAAGATATGAGTCCACGGAAGGCCGGGGCTGTTGCTGCGCCGGTTATCGAAGCGGATGCTTTTGCGGCGATTGCGCTCAAGCCCGAGCAGAGTGAGAGCGATCCGGTGGAGGCGCTGAAGATCATCCGTGAAGACTTGGGTGACTGCACGCGCTGCGTGCTGCATAAGCAGGGACGGAAACAGATTGTGTTTGGCGTGGGCGATCCCAAAGCGGAGTTGATGTTTGTCGGCGAAGGGCCGGGCGCCGATGAAGACGAAAAGGGCGAGCCGTTTATCGGCCGCGCCGGCCAGTTGCTTAACAACATGATCAAGGCGATGGGGATCGAGCGGGAGAGTGTGTACATCGCGAATATCGTGAAGTGCCGTCCTCCGGGAAATCGGCAGCCTGAGCGGGATGAATGTGCGACCTGCTCTCCATTTCTGATGAGGCAGATTGCGGTGGTCAAGCCGAAAGTGATCGTTGCGCTCGGTGCTACCGCCGCCAAGACGCTGCTGGCGATGAATTCTTCGATGATGCAACTGCGCGGGCGCTTTTATGATTTCAAGCCGACGGGAATTCGCTTCGACAATCGCAGTAACGATCCTGATTGGGAGGGATGCAAGCTGGCGGTGACTTATCATCCGGCGTTTTTGTTGCGCGATCCGCGGCAGAAGGGCGAGGCTTGGAAGGATTTGCAGATGGTGATGAAGGAGTTGGGGATGAAAGCGCCGGCAAAAGGGGTGAACTAAGCGAATTGGAGAACTAAATCCACGGGGTGGTTCTTAAAACCTAGAATAGGAGAACTCACGATGAGGGTCCTACTTGTCTTTCTTTTTTTGCGGTAGTCGCCTTTGGGCAAAATAGGGCCACGAGCGAACCCGCTATGCCGTCGCAGGCGGAAATCCTCGAACTGCTCAACAAGGCTAACGAAAAAGTCTCTAGCTTCGAGGACGCGGTGAAAAACGCGAGGCCGTACCTGGACAGAATCAACCCTAAACTAGTTGCCAACTACACGGATGCGGCATTTACTGCGCACACGATTATCTCAGGCATGCAAAAGAACGGCACATCAGCTTACGGTCTTGTCGGCCTGCTTGCCACGCTGGATGACTTAAGCCTAAACGCATCGACCGCCAGCGTTCAGTTGTTGAGGACGGATGAAGAACACGTCGCGAAGGGTTCGCCCCCAGACATCGGTGCGTTGTCTGCCGTTATACTTCTGGGCAGCGCCTCAACTAGTTGCACTGACATTTCAGAACTGATAATGCACGCAACCTTGCGATATGTGGGAGCCGAAGAAAACATTCTTGGAAAACTCCTGGACGGTCAGAAGTGATCCAAGGAACGCAATGGGGTGAGAGACTGCCTAGAGCATGTCGCTAGGTTTAGCCTCGCAAGCGATCTTGCGGGGCCGAATGCCTTTGCCGATGCCGGTGCCCTCTGCGATTCTAAGAACATGATCATTCTGAAGATTGAGCCAGAACTGTGCGGGCAAGCCGAAATACTTCCCCAGGGGGATGGCAGTATCGGCGCTGATGGCGCGATCTCCCCGGACGACTTCATAGATACCTGGGAAATTGAGCGCCTTTGCCAGTTCATAGGCGCTCACACCCATGGGCTCCATAAACTCGGTTTTGAGAATCTCTTCTGCGTGAACCGCAAATACCTTTCTTGTTTTGGCCATGGCGACTCCGATTCTTAGTCTACTTCGGAAATGAGATAGGATTTCATTAGAGCTCGCCCTCAAAGATGGTTCTCGGGGAATACGCCCTCAGGGGCTAAAGCCCTCGTCATTATTGGCTGTGGCGGCACGGCTGAAGCCGTGCCCATCCCGAGACTACTTATGAGCCCGATTCTCGGCCCAACATGCCCCTCTTCTGCGACGTCGCCCTCGCCGTGCCGCTCGACATGGCGTTTACCTATGCCATTCCTGCGGGCATGGAGCCGGTTGTAGGCGGGCGGGTGCTCGTGCCGTTTCGGCAGCAACGGCTCTCAGGGATTGTCGTTGAGCTGCATGATCGTCCGCCGCAGAGCCAAGGCAAAGACGTCAAAACGAAAAAAGTTATCGAAGCGCTCGATTTATCTCCTGTCCTTGACGAACATCTGCTGAAACTTGGGAAGTGGATTGCCGATTACTACCTCGCTCCGATTGGGGAGGTGTTTCGGACGATGCTGCCGCTTTCGGCGGAGTTCAAGCGGGCGGTGACTTATCGCATTACCGATCAGGGGCGGATGGCGCTGCATCTGGCGGGAGAGTCGGGATCTCCGGCGCGGTCGAAGCGGACTCCGGAGCAGCAACTGGTTGAGTTTCGCGTGCTGGATTATTTGGCGGAGCGGGAGGGCGCGCCTGAGGGAAGTTTGAGCGGGGCGACTAAAGTTTCAAAGGTTCTGCTCAGCGGGCTGGTGCGGAAGAAGTGGATTGCTCGCGAGGATGTTTCGGCGGCTCGGGATGCGGCTCGGTTGGTGAAGGTCGCGGTGCTAGTGGCCACCGAGACTTCGCTTTCACCGGACGGGCCAGAGGCCCGTCACCACACGAGCAAAGCCAAGAAGCTTAACGACAACCAGCGCACACTGATCGATGCGCTGGCTGCTGCGGGAGGACGCGCGCCTGTCGAAGGCTTGCGTGGGCTCGACGTTCCGCCGACTACCCTAGGGACGCTAGTGCGCCGCGGACTCATCGAGCTTGTCGATGAGCCGCAGGCATTTACGGCGTCAGTCTCGAAGCTCAAGCCGCGGAAGTCTCCGTTTGAATTTGAGTTTAGCGCGGCGCAGAAAGAAGCGCTGGTGAAGATTGGCGAACGCGTGGCCTCACGCAAATTCGGCGGCCTGCTGTTGCACGGTATTACGGGCTCAGGAAAGACGGCTGTCTACTTAGCCTGCATGCGTCAGGTGTTGGATCAGGGGAGATCGTCAATTTTGCTGGTTCCTGAAATTGGACTGACTCCGGCGGTGGCTGCGGATTTGCATCAGGTGTTTGGCGATGAAGTTGCCATTCTGCATTCGGGGCTGTCGAACGCGGAGCGGGCGGAGCAGTGGCATCGCATCAAGCGCGGTGAGGCGCGGGTCGTTGCGGGGACGCGGTCGGCGGTGTTTGCTCCGGTTGGCGATCTGGCGCTGATTATCGTGGATGAGGAACAAGACTCGTCTTACAAGCAGGAAGAGACGCCGCGCTATCACGCGCGCGATGTGGCGGTGATACGGGCAAAGATGGCGGGGGCGGGCGCAACGGTCGTGCTGGGTTCGGCTACTCCTTCGCTCGAGTCTTATTACAACGCCAAGAAAAATAAATATGCGCTGGTGGAGTTGCCGGATCGGGTCGAGAAGCGTCCGCTGCCGGAGGTTGAGATTGTCGACATGCGGAAAGAATTTCAGGAGACGGGTAAAGAGCAGGTGATTTCGCGCAAGCTGGCGGAGGAAATCCGCGAGCGGCTGGAGAAGAAAGAGCAGGTCATGGTGCTGCTCAATCGGCGCGGATATTCTCCAGTGGTGCTGTGCCGCGCTTGCGGCAAGACGCTGCAATGCAAGAACTGCGCCGTGTCGATGACTCATCACAAGCGTGAGCACAAAATGGAATGCCACTACTGCGGGCATGTCGAGCACATTCCCGAGAAGTGCGCGCTGTGTGGCAGCGAGTATGTTCATTTTGTCGGGACGGGGTCGGAAAAGCTGGAGGAGTTGCTGCATGGGATGTTTCCGCAGGCGCGGATCGGGCGGTTGGATCGCGATACGGTGCGCGGACGCGAGGATTTCGAGCACGCGCTGAACGCGCTGAACGAAGGCGCGCTCGATATGCTGGTCGGCACGCAGATGATCGCGAAGGGCCACGACATCCACGGTGTGACTTTAGTCGGCGTGGTCGGTGCGGACATGGCGCTCGGGCTGCCGGATTTTCGCGCGGCGGAGAGGACGTTTCAGTTACTCACTCAGGTCGCGGGGCGCGCTGGGCGTGGGCAGATTCCTGGGAAAGTTATCTTGCAGACTTATTTTCAGGAACACTATGCGGTGCAATTTGCGGCGCGGCATGATTTTGCCGGGTTCTACGACAAGGAATTACAGTTTCGTGCGTGGATGCACTATCCGCCGTACAGCGCGATTGCGAATGTGCTGATTCGATCTGAGAAACTCGATGAGGCTCTGACTTGGTCGGGCGACCTGGGGCGCTGGTTCGAGAAGACACGGCATGAGGGGATTCGCGTGCTGGGTCCGGCGGCGGCTCCGATTACGCGGTTGAAGCGCGATTATCGGTATCACTTTATTTTGAAGTGTCCCAGTCGCGAAAAGCTAAATGCGTTGTTACGCGGGATGCTGGCGGAAGCGGCGGCGCGGAAGATTCCCCGGACGCAGGTGATTGTGGATGTGGACGCGGTCTGGCTGATGTAGGGGAAAGCAGCCATGAGCGCTTAGCTATTAGCTCGTGCACACGACGGGGCGCGATTTTTCTTGCGGCAGTTCCTCGCTGCTGAGACGCGGCAAGCCGCGTCTCTACGGGGAGTTTACTCGCGGTGCAGCAGGTGGCGCACGCCATGGCGCAGATCGTGCCACATGTCTCGGCTGCCATCGCGGATTTCCGGCCACACTTCTTGTCCCGAGCTGTGCGTGAAAGGTGCGGGAGTAAAAGTTAGGACCAGCATCAGCGCGGCGCAGACTGCGAGTGCGCGGCGGTGTCCAGTTACGTCAGGATAGCGTGGGACCGGTGGATGCCGCATGGTCAACGCCAGCAGCACCGACCAGAGAAACCATCCTGTCCACAAATATTTTCCCAGCGGCACCAGGGCTAAGACGGTGAATAGCGATATCGCGCGATGCAGGCGCGGCGAAATGGAAAATACGATGTGGCCGCCATCGAGTTGGCCTCCGGGCAACAGGTTGAGCGCCGTGGCAAACATTCCGACCCACGCGGCGGCGGCGATCGGATGCAGCGAGAGCGCGGAGAGCGGTGTGTTTACATGCAACAGGCGCGCGGCGACATCGAAGACGAGAGGAAATCCCAGCTGGATGTCGGATGCGGCGGGCCTGGCGATGGGATGCGACAAGGAGAGTCCGGCGACCAGGGCCACGCATGCCGGGATGAATCCGGCGATCGGCCCCGCGATTCCGATGTCGAACAGCGCAGCCCGCGAGGGGATCGGGCTCTTGATGCGAATGAACGCGCCAAGCGTCCCGATCAGACTTGGAAACGGAACGAAGAATGGCAGCGTGGCGTGCACGCGATAGTAGCGGGCGTAAAGATAGTGTCCCATCTCGTGCGCGAAGAGAATGAACATTAACGTGAGCGAGAACGGGAGACCCATCAACAAATGTGCGGGATGCTGCACGATCCATCGGATCGGGAACAGTGGGAGCGAGTCGTCATTCAGGGAAAACACTGGCTGGCGGTGCAGGAAGTTGAACTCCATGCGCGCGCCGACAACCATGGTGCTGAACAAGGTCAGAATGAAAAATAGTCCATAGAGCCACCAGCGCTGGCGCGGCGACGGAATGACCCAGACTCCGGGCTGGGGCTGCTGGTCCCAATCGAGGGCCGCCGGCGAAGGGGATGTGGGGTCAGACATACGAGGTCAGAGGTTAGAGGTTAGATTGCAGAGGTGAAAATCAGGTCAGAGGTTAGAGATCAGATTGCAGAGGTGAAAAGCTCACGAACTCACATTGCGGCTTGCGCACAAGGTTTTCAAATCTGCAATCTGACCTCTAACCTCTGCAATCGACACTAGTCGATCGACTGCAGTTCCTTGCCGGGCTTGAAGCGGACGGCTTTGCCGGGCGGGATGGAAACCTCGGCGCCGGTGCGTGGATTGCGTCCGATGCCGGTTTTGCGCGGACGCACATTGAATACGCCGAAACCGCGCAGTTCAATGCGGTCGCCGTTCGATAGCGCCTTCTTCATGCTTTCGAAGACGGTCTCGACGGCGAGCTCGGCCTTGGTCTTGGTAATGCCGGTGCGGTTGACCACTTCGTTGATGATGTCGAGCTTAATCATTAGGTGTCCCCCGCCTCCCGAGGATTCGTACGCCTCAAGTTATTGATGCTAAGGGGGATAGGGCGGATTGTCAACCGGGGCTGTTGTCTCGTCAGATGACTGCACCAGCCGAGGACATTTTGTAATTTTGTAATCGGGTAATTTTGCAATTGAAAGGCCGAGGCTGCGAATTCCCACCAAACGCGGCCGCCTTTGAATTACCAAACTACAAAATTACCCGACTACTAAATTCCCAAGGAGTTCCATGAGTATCAAGAGTGACCGCTGGATCCGGCGCATGGCGCAGGAGCACGACATGATCAATCCGTACTCGGAAAAGCAGGTGAGCGCGGGAGTAATTTCTTACGGCGTGTCGAGCTATGGATACGACTTGCGCGTGGC
>JAYUJG010000146.1:0-8386 GCA_043765355.1 Acidobacteriaceae bacterium
CATTACCGGATACCAGGAAATTTTCACCGACCCGTCATACGCGGGACAGATCGTCGTCCTGACCAACCCTGAAATTGGAAACTACGGCACCAATCCCGAAGATAATGAGTCCGTGCGTCCGTATATCGAAGGGCTGATCGTGCGCGAGTTTTCGAAAGTCAGCTCCAACTGGCGCTCGCAGCAGGTCACGGACGAGTTCATGGAGCAGTTCAAGATCCCGGTGCTCGCGGATATCGATACACGAGCGCTGGTTCGCCATCTCCGCGACAACGGCGTGATGCGCGGTGTGATCTCGACGCTCGAAGCCGATACCGACAAACTCGTCGCCAAGGCGCGCGCGATCCCGAAAATGGACGGCCAGGATCTCGCCAAGGTTGTTTCGACGAATCACACCTACGTGTGGGAGACGGGCGAGCGCTCGCACTTGCCCGACGAAATTGTTGGAGTGAAGGATGAACCGGTGCGCTTCCATGTGGTCGCTTATGATTTCGGCATCAAGCAAAACATCCTGCGCAAATTACGCGGAGAAGGTTGCAAGGTGACGGTCGTCCCGGCGCAGACGACGGCTGAAGACGTGCTGGCGCTGAAACCGGATGGTGTATTTCTGTCGAATGGACCGGGCGATCCCGAGCCGTGTACGTATGCGGTCGACAACATCCGGCGACTGATGGGGCGGCAACCGATTTTCGGAATATGTCTGGGGCATCAGCTCACCGGCATTGCTTTAGGCGGCAAGACGTTCAAGTTGAAATTTGGCCACCATGGTGGGAATCATCCGGTGAAGCAGCTGGCCAGTGGGAGGATCGAGATCACCGCGCACAACCATAACTTCGCCGTCGATCCCGATTCGCTTCCGCAAAGTGAAGTTGAGCTGACGCACATGGATCTGAACGACAACACGCTCGAAGGTATGAGGCATCGCAACTTGCCGCTGTTTACGGTGCAATACCACCCGGAAGCGGCGCCGGGGCCGCACGATTCGCACTATCTGTTTAAGGATTTTGTGAAGATGATGGAGGAGTGCAAGCGGTGATAGCCCAAGCAATTCCGAAGATCGATAAGCAAGAAGACGTCGATCTGTTCGATTTTTTACCATCTGAATTGCGCGACTTGGGCGACCTTCAAACTGCGATTCCAAGAGTGGCGAAGGATGCGGTGTTGTTGAAGATGATTCGGGAGGCTGTGGAACAAATCCCAACGCGTCATGTGCTTGTAAAGGGCGATGCCCGTGAAATGAAGGCGAGCCAGGTGGGCAAGGTGCACTTGGTTATCACGTCGCCCCCATACTGGACCTTGAAGGAATACCACGACTCGCCAGGACAGATGGGACACATCGCGGACTACGACGAGTTCATAGACCAACTCGACCGCGTTTGGCAGCGGTGTTTCGATTTGTTGGTCCCTGGTGGTCGGGTAGTTTGTGTCGTTGGAGATGTGTGCTTGTCTCGCCGGAAGAATGACGGCCGACATACAGTGGTACCTCTACATGCGAGTATCCAAGATCACTGCCGCACAATTGGTTTTGACAATCTCGCTCCGATCATTTGGCACAAGATCGCAAACGCCGCGCACGAAGTGGAGAATGGTGGCGGAGGCTTTCTGGGGAAACCCTACGAACCGAATGCTGTGGTAAAGAACGATATCGAATTTATCCTGATGCAAAGGAAGCCGGGAGGTTATCGTGCTCCGACTGGGACGGTACGGGTCTTAAGCGTCATTTCTGCCGACGAGCATCGGAAATGGTTCCAGCAAATCTGGTCGGGGCTGACCGGAGCCTCCACAAAGGACCATCCTGCTCCGTATCCGCTTGAGTTGGCGACACGTCTGATTCGAATGTTCAGCTTTGTAGGTGACACAGTGCTAGACCCTTTTATGGGGACCGGGACGTCCGCTTTGGCGGCGTCCAAATGCGGGCGAAATAGTGTCAGCTTCGAGGTGGATAGTGACTATTTCAATTACGCGACGTCACGATTGCAACGAGAGTTGTCCACGCTTTTTTCGAATCCAGTCCTCGTGATGGAGCAGGGATAGACGCTTGAATACAGAACTGGACCCGAAGCTCAAAGAGGCGGTCTCGCGGTTTTGGTCTAGCCGGGAAACTCAGGCTCAGAAGCAGGGTGAAAAAGCCGGAATCCGCGATGCGGGGGCAAGGGCTGCTGTCACTGGCGGTAGCCAGATGGACGGCTTCGTTGAATTGGTTCGAGATTTGCTTGAAGAGTCGGGCGTCGACAAGCCTCTGATCTATTGCGAGCGCCATGTCGAACTCCCCGGTTGGTTTCGACCAGAGAAGAAATGGGATCTGTTGGTTGTAGTGGATGGATGCCTAATCGCAGCAATTGAATTTAAGTCGCAAGTCGGATCCTTCGGTAATAACTACAACAATCGGACGGAAGAAGCTTTGGGCAGCGCCACGGATCTATGGGCCGCCTATCGCGAGGGCGCGTTCAAACTGTCCGCACGCCCGTGGCTAGGTTATATGATGTTGCTCGAAGATTCTCCGGCTTCAACGCGCCCCGTCAAGGCACAAGAGCCGCACTTTAAGGTGTTCTCGGAGTTTCAGGCAGCGTCGTACGCTCGTCGATACGAAATTCTTCTGACCAAACTGGTCCGTGAACGGCTTTACGATGCGACCTGCTTTCTTATGTCCAATAGTAGCGATAGAGTGCGCGGGGAATATCGGGAGCCTCTACCTGAGCTCAGTTTCGCCAACTTTGCTTCGTCACTCATGGCTAAAGCATTGGCTTTTAAGAAGACACAATAATGCCCCGTAGAACTGACATCTCGAAAATCCTGATCCTCGGCTCCGGCCCCATCGTCATCGGCCAATCCGCCGAGTTTGACTATTCCGGCACGCAGGCTTGCAAGGCGCTCAAGGCTGAGGGCTTTGAAGTTGTGCTGGCCAACTCGAACCCGGCCACCATCATGACCGATCCCGAGTCGGCGGATCGTACTTACATCGAGCCCCTCACGCGCGAATATCTCGAAGAGATTATTCGCGTTGAGCGCGAGATGGCTCCCAGCGCGGGCTTTGCCATTCTGCCCACAGTGGGCGGGCAAACCGCGCTCAATCTTGCCATCGAACTTGCGGATGGCGGCGTTCTGGAAAAGTACAACGTGCATCTGATCGGGGCGCAGATCAGCGCCATCAAGAAGGCTGAAGATCGTCTCGTCTTTAAAGACGCCATGCAGCGCATCGGCCTCGACGTGCCGAAATCGGCGCTCGTTAACAACCTGAAAGATGGAATCGAGTTTGCCGGAAAAATTGGATTCCCAGTCATCATTCGTCCATCGTTCACGCTGGGCGGCACCGGCGGCGGCATTGCCTACAACCGCGAAGAGCTGATGGAAGTGCTCGCCCGCGGCCTCGATCTCTCACCAGTGCACGAGTGCCTGATTGAAGAATCGGTGCTCGGATGGAAAGAGTACGAGCTCGAGGTGATGCGCGATACGAAAGACAACGTCATCATCGTCTGCTCCATTGAAAATTTTGATCCGATGGGCGTGCATACCGGCGACTCGATCACCGTAGCCCCGGCGCAGACGCTCACCGACCGCGAATATCAGATGATGCGCGACGCATCGATTGCCGTGATCCGCGAGATCGGCGTCGAGACCGGGGGATCGAATATTCAATTTGGCGTCAATCCTGCAACCGGACGCATGGTCGTGATTGAGATGAACCCGCGTGTCTCGCGGTCGTCAGCGCTGGCATCGAAAGCTACTGGATTCCCGATTGCGAAGATTGCCGCAAAACTAGCCGTCGGCTATACGCTCGACGAGATTCCGAACGACATCACGCGCAAGACTCCTGCCTGCTTCGAGCCTACGCTCGACTACGTGGTCGTCAAGATTCCGAAATGGCAGTTTGAAAAGTTTCCCGGTGCCGACGAATCGCTTGGACCGCAGATGAAATCAGTCGGCGAAGTGATGGCCATCGGCCGCACGTTCAAAGAAGCGCTTCAGAAGGCAATACGCTCGCTCGACACCGGCAAGCGCGTCGGCTCGCACCAGATTGAACCGAAGATTCTGACGCAGCGTCTCGTCACGCCTCATCCCGAACGCCTGACCTACGTGCAGTACGCGATCCGCCAGGGTTTCTCGATCAAACAGATTGCGAAGATGACGTCGATCGATCCATGGTTCCTCTACCAACTCAAAGAGATCAACGATATGCAACTTGAGTTGGAAAAGCATCCGATGGAATCGATTTCCGGCGACGTGTTGCGCGAAGCCAAACGCATGGGATTTTCCGACGGACGCCTCGCAGGAACATGGCGCCTGGACGGCAAAGGCGGCCAAGACAAAGTCCGCCACTTCCGCAAGAAGCATGGACTGAAGCCAGTCTATAAACGCGTCGACACCTGCGCGGCGGAATTTGACAGCTACACGCCGTATCTCTATTCGACGTACGAAGAGGAAGACGAGGCCGCGCCCACCGCGAAGAAAAAAGTCGTGATTCTTGGCTCGGGCCCCAATCGCATTGGGCAGGGAATTGAATTCGATTACTGCTGTTGCCACGCCAGCTACGCCCTCCGCGAGGATGGGTACGAGACCATCATGATCAACTGCAATCCCGAGACGGTCTCGACCGACTATGACACGAGCGACCGCCTCTACTTCGAGCCACTCACGCTTGAAGACGTATTTGCGGTCTGCGAGCATGAAGCTTCCGGAGGCGCGCCGGTCGGCGTGATCGTGCAATTTGGCGGGCAGACGCCGTTGAATCTTTCGCTGCCGCTGAAGGCTGTGGGCGTAAACATTATCGGGACTACCCCCGAGTCGATTGATCTCGCTGAAGACCGCAAGCGCTTCGGAAAGCTGCTCGACGAGCTCGAAATTCCGCAAGCCCCTGGCGCGATGGTCGCATCGGTTGAAGAAGCGGTTGAGGCGGCAAAGAAAATTGGGTTCCCCGTGCTGGTGCGTCCTTCTTATGTGCTCGGCGGACGAGCCATGGTGATCGCCTACGACGAAGACACGATTCAGCAGTACATGAAGCAGGCTGTCGAATACTCACAAGACCGTCCCATCCTCATCGACAAATTTCTTGAAGACGCGGTCGAAGTCGACGTTGATGCGCTCTCTGACGGGGAAGATGTCGTGATCGGCGGAATCATGCAACACATCGAAGAAGCCGGGATCCACTCCGGCGATTCTTCCTGCGTGCTGCCTGCGGTGGATATTCCGGAGGCGCTGCTCATCCGCATGCGTGAATACACGTTCAAGCTGGCGCGCGCGCTCAAAGTGATCGGCCTGATGAACGTGCAGTTCGCCATCCCGCGCAACGCAATAAGTTCGTGTGGTGACGGGGCTACGCCCCGTGGCACTAGAACGAAACCCCGCTTCCACACAGGCGACGAGAACAGCACGGTCTATGTTTTGGAAGTGAACCCGCGTGCATCGCGCACCGTGCCCTTTGTCTCCAAAGCAACGGGCGTACCGATGGCCAAGATTGCGGCGCGCCTTATGACTGGGCGCAAGCTACGTGAGTTCTTGCCTGAGAATGTTGAGCGCGGCACCGATCTCGATACCGGTCGCTGCTTTTTCGTGAAGTCGCCAGTATTCCCCTGGCAAAAATTCCCCGGCGTCGACACCGTGCTGGGCCCGGAGATGCGATCGACGGGAGAGGTCATGGGCATCGCCGACAATTTCGGAGAGGCCTTCGCGAAAGCCCAGATTGCCGCCGGTCAGCAACTGCCGGTCAAGGGTACGGTTTTTATCAGCGTCACCGATCACGACAAACCACAAATGGTCGAGGTTGCGCATCGCTTTGTCGACATGGGATTCAAACTCGTGGCCACACACGGCACGGCCGACATTCTGGAGGAAGCGGGCTTGGCCGTCGATCGCGTATACAAAGTAAAAGAAGGCCGCCCGAACGCAGTTGATTTAATCAAGGCCGATCGCATCCAGTTGATTGTCAACACGCCGCATGGTCCCGATCCGTACTTTGACGAGAAGGCGATTCGCCGCGCCGCGGTAACCGCTCGCATCACGACGATTACGACACTTTCCGCCGCGCGAGCCGCCGCGGAAGGCATCGCCGCCTTGCAGCGCGGAGAGATTCGTGTGCAGGCTCTACAATCCGTGCACGCCGAGAGAATTGCTGCGAAGTGATACTGATTCTTTTCGTCCTATTTCACGTTGTCGCAATATCGGTCGGGATGGCAATTGTTTTTCGAATTGTGCCCGCGCAATTTGTAGCCGGCATGATTGGCTATTTACACAACGCGATTGGGATCACCACTCCCTCGGATGACCAAGTGCGCATGGCTACGATGATCTGGATCGGATCAGTCATCTTCATGGTGGATGGAATTTGTTTGTTCTTCGTTCTGGTGACTTCGATGTCGCTGAAAAGATAACGCCCTTGTAGCGCTGGCATCCTGCCGGCTGTCCCGAGGCGTCCCGCCCTTGGTGCCGCGGACCTACACGCTGGCCACATCGTGGCGCTGCCCGCACGGCGGGTGTGACGCCCCCGCGAAGGCGGCGCGACGAAAAACCGTCACGCCGCACAAGATGACAGCGCGCCCGAAGCGGCGGTAACCTGTAAGCGGAACACGACTGGAGTTTGTATGCTTTTATCTGGAATTTTCCCCGCGCTCACCACGCCTTTTTACCCCGATGGCGAGGTTTATTACAAGAAGATCGAGTCGAACGTCGAGCGCTACTCGCGCACGCCGGTTGCCGGCATGGTCGTGCTGGGATCGACCGGCGAGGCCATCCTGCTGTCGGACGAAGAACGGCGCAATGTGTTGAAGACCGCGCTGGCCGCGGCCGCTCCTCACAAGGTGATGATCGCCGGCACCGGCGTCGAGTCTACGCATGGAACCCTGCAGCTCTCCGAGTACGCTGCTGAACTGGGATACGACGCCGCTCTGGTTCGCACTCCGCACTACTACAAGAAGCAAATGCTGCCAGCGAACCTGCTCGCTTTTTATCGCACCGTCGCCGACCGCTCCGCCCTGCCGATCATTCTTTACAATTTCCCCGGTGCCACCGGATACGATCTTCCCGCCGAACTTGTGATCGAACTCGCGGGGCATCCAAACATTATTGCCATCAAGGAATCCGGCGGCAATCTCGACAAAGTAAAGACGATGGTAGAAGGAACGCGAACCGTGCAGAGGCAGGCTGCCGTCACCGAGACATTTGAAGCCGTGACCCCGCGGATGGTGAAGGCGGCCGTGGCAGAAAGCGAAAAGCAGAGCAGGGAACTGGTGAGTGTCGCATCGCTCACGGGGTCGGCGGATTCGAAGTCCTCCGAATCAGCGGAGCAACCGGCGTCTCCGCCCGTTCGTGAGAGTGTTACGACAAAGCCGTCCTCGTCGGCAGTGACCATGGTCGGCAAACTAAAGACGCGCCAAAAAGAAGTCGGCTTCCAGGTGATGGTCGGCGCGGCGCATCAACTCGAACCGTCGCTCGGCCTGGGAGCGGTCGGCGCCGTTCTTGCCTTTGCCAGTCCAGCTCCGATGGCGTGTTACGAAATCTACGCTGCGCTTAAGAGTGGTGACAACGCGTTGGCTCGCGAAAAGCAGGAGCGCGTGAAACTCGCTGCTCAACGCATCGCCGGCGAACTCGGCGTCCCCGGCATGAAGTACGCGATGGACCTGAACGGATACTATGGCGGACCCGCACGCCTGCCGTTCTTGCCGCTGACGGGCGAGCAGAAAGCCGAAATCGAAGAGTTGATGGCCGGGATCAAGAGCTAAGCCGCAGTCGTTGTAGGCTGGCATCCTGTCGGCTGTCCCGAGGGCGTTCCGCTTGCGGCGCGGCGGAACGGCACTCGATTTGAATCCCAAACGCTACCGTCGCTTATTGCCCTTCCGCCCGCCGCTATCCCACAATCTCGTGCATGCGCTGGCTTCTTATCTTGCTATTCACTCTCGCGAGTGCCATCTCGTCGATGTCTGCTGCGGACGTTCCCTTCCAGGTCGTAACATGGCCGGAATCCGGCCAACCCGTCGTACGATTTACCTTTTCGAAGTTCAAGCAGATTGCCGGACTCGGCAAGGAGCGGACCTTCGTTACGGACACAGTCGCCGAGAACCTATCCGGCAAGTTGATTGGAAGCGGCAATTTCTCTTTCTACGTCTTCGACAAGAGCAAAGCCCGAATCGGTGACGGGTACATCAACCTGACGAACGTTAGTGTTGGCCAGACCATAAAATTTCAAATTACGGTGGCAGCGTCGGGTACTCCCGCGTCCCTGACAGTGGCCAGCGCCGTGAGTGCGTCGCATACGGTGTCCATCACTATCAACTCCGTTCCGCAAGGTGCTTTGCTCAAAGTCGACGGCAAGGCATCGGGCACAACACCAAAGATTGCTGATGTAGCTGTCGGAAAACACACTCTGGAATTTAGCAAAGAAGGTTTCAATACCGGGAAG
>JAYUJG010000147.1:0-3527 GCA_043765355.1 Acidobacteriaceae bacterium
ACGCGCGCTGACGTCCTCGGCTGGTGGCAGCAGGCATGGACGCACGTATTTTCCGCCCTCGACTCACTCACGCCCGCAGACATCCAGCGCACCGTAACCATCCGCCAGGAGCCGCACACCGTAGTGCAGGCCCTCAACCGCGCCGTCGCCCACTACGCGCAACACATCGGACAAATCGTCTTCCTCGCTAAACACCTCCGCTCCTCACAGTGGCAAACATTGAGTATTCCGCGAGGAAAGTCGGAAGACTATAAGATCGCTAATCCCAAGGGTTACAGCCGCGGCACTCACGACCCGAAGGCGTAACCTCAGCGACCACTAGAGAAAGAAATCATGCGAACGATCTTCATTGTCACGATTATCCTTGTTGTCAGTGCCTCTCTCGCCGCTCAACAACCGGCCGTCCACGCCGACTCCAACGCAGCCGCCGAAGCCGAAATCAAAGCTCTGGAAACTAAGTTCGCCGACCTCATCGTTCGCGGCGACTTCGACGAATACGCCAAACATCTCGCCTCCGACTTCCTCCACACCCACGACAACGGCCACCTAGAAGGCAAAGACGAGTGGATGGAAAGTCTCCGCAATATAAAACGTAGAATCATCGTCATGGAAATGGAGCCGGCCGACGTCGCCATTCGCATCCACGGAGACACCGCCGTCTTCAACGCGGAGTTCACCATCACCGTCCGCGATTCCGGCCAGGTCAAAAGCCGCCGCACCCGCCAAACCGACACCTTCGTCAAGCGCGACGGTCAATGGTGGTTGGTAGCCGGACAAAATTCAACGATCACGAAATAGTTACACGCCCAAAATCGGTGCCCCAGGTTCGCGCCCGTCTTTTTGGGCGTTAACCTCGGTCCAACAAATCTGGGTCCGGTGCTCCGACGGTCGGCCATGTCAAATCACAAACGACGCCCCGGTCGGCAGCGCAATCAAGCGCGGTGTAGAATCATTCGTTTGCCGTTCCATTTCCGCACTCATAAGAGAGGCCTTCCATGCCCAGCACGATGCTCGCGGTGGTCAAGCCAGAAGCCGCGCCGGGCGCGGAAATCCGCCAAGTTAAAATTCCAGCCTATGGCCGCAACGACGTCCTCTGCAAAGTCAAAGTCGCCTCCATCTGCGGCACCGATCTCCACATTTACGAATGGGACCGCTGGGCTCAGGGACGCATTCATCCCCCGCTAATCCCCGGACACGAATTCTGCGGCGAGGTCGCCGCCTTTGGCGATGAAGTCACCAGCGTCAAGGAAGGCGATTTCGTATCCGCCGAAATGCACGTCGCCTGCGGCAAGTGCGTGCTCTGCCGCACCGGCGAAGCTCACATCTGCCAGAACGTGAAGATCATCGGCGTCGACACCGACGGCGCTTTCGCCGAATACGTCGTCATCCCCGAATCGAATATCTGGAAGCTCGATCCCTCCATCCCGCAGGAGTACGCCTCCATCCTCGATCCCCTAGGCAACGCCGTGCATACCGTCCTCGCCGGAGAAATCGCCGCGAAAACCGTTGCCGTCACCGGATGCGGCCCCATCGGATTATTTTCCATCGCCGTCGCGCGAGCCGTTGGCGCAACCACCATCTTCGCCATCGAAGTCAACGAGCACCGCCGCAAACTAGCAGCGAAGATGAACGCCGACTACGTCCTCGATCCGTCCACGGAAGACGTCCCCGCCTTCGTCGCCGAAAAAACCGGTGGCCTCGGCATCGACGTTGTCCTCGAAATGGCCGGTCATCCCGACGCCATCCGCACCGCCTTCGACATCATCCGCCGCGGCGGCCGCATGTCGCTTCTCGGTCTCACTTCAAAACCCATCCCGCTCAACTTTTCCGAGGACATCATCTTCAAAGGCATCACCATTCAAGGCATCAACGGCCGCCGCATGTACCAGACCTGGTATCAGATGACCGCTCTGCTCAAAAGCGGACGCCTCGACCTTCATCCCGTGATCACCGACCGCATCGCAATGAAGGATTTTTCCACCGCGATGGCGCGCCTGAAAACTGGCGAAGCCAGCAAGATATTGCTGTATCCCAACGGAGTGCAATAGCGCGGCAAGGCTCCCGCACCATGTCAGGCCGCAACTTCGTCGACAACGCCGTTCACGCTCGACTCAGAAACTCCGTCAGCCGTTTCTTCACCGCAGGCCACTCCGCCGCCACGATCGAATAACGCGCCGAGTCGCGCGGGATGAAGTCCGCCGCCATCCGATGCGCCCGCAGTATCCCCTCAAACTTCCCTCCGATTCGTTCAATCGCCGCGCGCGATCGCAGGTTCCGCGCGTCGGTGTGCAGGCAGACCCGCAGCGCGTCCCAAGTCTCGAACCCATACCCCAGCATCAGCAATTTCGACTCGGTGTTCGCCGAAGTGCCGATCGCCGCCTGTGTCAGCCAGGTGTAGCCGATCTCGCAGGCGTCGGGTGCAGACCGGCCATGGCGCGGGTGGCCTTGCGGCCACGCCCAGTGCTCGATATCGAAATAACGCGTCGACCCGATGACCCCGCCATCGTCCGCGCGCACAATCGCGAACGAGACCGCCCTGCCCTCAGCCTGCCAGGCCAGCGCCGTCTCAATATAGGTGGCGGCCTCAAGTCTGCCCTGCGGAACCGGACTCCACTCATAAAGCGAGGAATCGACCGCCGATGCGGCTGCCAATCCCTCAACATGGCCGTGATTGAGCGGCTCAAGACGAACGTGCGCGCCCCGCAGAACGAAACCTTCTGTCATCGCAGCTCCCAACGTTACCTCCGCAGACAATTCCTGGCTGCCATTCTACTGCGGCGATCTTCCATGCTTCAGAAACGCATCGCCCGGGCAACGCAAACAAGGCGTGCCCGCGAGTTACCAAGGGGCGGTCGCGCCCGACTGTCCCCGCTGCCGTAAAATAAAGATTGTAGTAAAACAGTTACAGCCGCGGAGAGGTGGCCGAGTGGTTGATGGCACCGGTCTTGAAAACCGGCATACCTGAAAGGGTATCGGGGGTTCGAATCCCTCCCTCTCCGCCAGTACCTTGCAGGGTTACGTCGCTCAACGAGTTAAGCGTTCAGCGGCCCTCGTGCGGAAAAGACTCTGCATCTCACTCAGAACCCGGCTCGTGACTGTAATCGCGATATTTACGCCACTTGGCTTTTCCAACGTCGCTGCCTAAACCTCCGGGTACTGATCTAATTTCGTTTTGCTAGGGGGTTGTGGAATGCGAAGACCAAGCCAAGAACACCAGAAAGGCCACCAGTATCGAGCCCATGACTAGACTGGTTATCTTCTGGCGACGCATCGCACGTTTACACATATCGATGGACTCTTGCTGGTTTCTAAGCGCCTCTTTGTAATTCTCAATGTGCAATTTCTGTAGGTCTCTAATTTCTTCCAAGAGCTTAATCACTTGTTCGTCCCCCACGGTAGTCTCCTTTCAGAAGGTCGCAAGGCGTCATCCAAGATCGCGGTGTTCACTCTGACGAAGTTATACCACGCAACCCTTTAAGGAGTAACTGGGGCAGCCGATCCACCGTAGGTGTTGAGAACAGGCCATT
>JAYUJG010000148.1:0-3244 GCA_043765355.1 Acidobacteriaceae bacterium
AGTTGCGCCGCGCTATCCCAATCAAAGCGCCCCTGCGACGGATGCAGGCCTGTCGTTGCCTGGGGGCCGTGGCTGGTGCCCAAACTCCCGCTCGATCCGCCGCTCGTGCCCCGAGCCGTAAGCCCGCCGTCATGCCGGATCGGCGTGTTCGACGGATCGTCGTCGGCCGTTACGAATTTCACTTCTTCGTATCCCAGCCCCAGATTGTCCACCGCTTCCTGAATCAGATCGGCGTACTTGTCGCTGACATGCCGGAACTCCGCGGTCGGAATCCGCACGAACAATACTCCATCCCGCGTGTGACTGTACCGCGTCGGCTTCAGCCACGTGTCGTACGAGTGGCGGTTGACTTTCTTTTCCAGAGCGTCCAGGATGCGCGCCCACGGATTCGGGATGATGGCTGAGCTCGAGAGGGACATTTTTTACCAGAATATCGAAAACGCCGGCGTAACTACGTCCGGGAAACGCAAACTCAAAAATTATGATTTCTTTCGCCTGGGGAACAATGCCGCGATCTCGCGATGTTGCCGTACAGGTTGTCTCGGAAATTTATTGCGAACCGAACGGCATACTAGCACAAAAAAATCGTCGCGTCGGTCGGCTTCCGACAATAAAATTCAAGTACCACCGCCGATCCACCCCCGATTGAATCGCTCTGTCAAGTGGCGAGAAACTAACTGCCGCACAAACTGTGCAAGCGCAAAAACCCGCAGTGTTCGGCCCAAGCCCGTGTGGTGACGGGGCTCTGCCACGTCACCCGATCGCAGCTCGGCACCCTGTCGCCAGTCAACTACGAAATCCGCTGCTCCCGCCGCACCGGAGCCGCCGTCTTGTAACCCGCCGGATACACCACCACCGAGCGCCGTCCACCCTCGCCGTCGCTCTCCGTGCGCAAATCTTTTTCCTCGCGCAGCGCCAGATGCACAATCCGCCGCTCCCGCGACGACATCGGTCCAAATCGGTAGGGCTCGCTGGTCCGCCGCACCTGCTCCGCCGCCTCCCGCGCCGACGCCTGCAACTCGTCGATTCGCGTCGCCCGGAAATTCTTGCAGTCAAACCAGATCTTCTCGTGCTCGTTGCCCTGCAAGTGCAATACTTCCGACGCCAGCAGCTCAAACGACCGCAGCAACTCCCCGTCCCGGTTCAGCAATAGCGCCGAGTCCGGTCCCGCAAACTCCACCAGAATCTCCGGATGCTCCCACTCGCGATTCTCCGCGATCGGCGGATCCACCGTGATCCGATACTTCAGCTTGAAGCCGCCATTCGAAATGACAGCCTGCAGAAATTCCCCGATCTCTTTCGCAGCAGCGACCTTATCTGTGATTGGCATAGGTAGTTTCCCAGTGAAAAGCGTCGGCACTCTCTCAGCCCCGCATCTAGCTGAATGCTGAATGCTGAGTCCTGAAAACTATTTCTCTTTCTTCCGCGCCCGCTTCTCCATCATCTCCCGCATCTCGCGCCCTAGCGACGTCCGATTCATCACCGACTGCTGCACGATCCCAATCAACTGACCCGCGGACCAGTACAGCCCCAACCCTGCCGGCAGATTCCAGCTCATAATGCCCAGCATCCCCGGCATCATGATGTTCATCATCTTCTGCTGCTTCGGATCCATCCCCGCCTGCGGTGTCATCCGCTGCATCAGGAACATCGTGACAATAATCGCAATCGGAAGAATGTGCCACGGATCCGGCGCCGAAAGATCATGCACCCACATCCACGGCGCATGTCGCAAATCCATCGCCACATTCAGCATCCGGTAATACGCAAACAGAAACGGCATCTGAATCACCAGCGGCAAACATCCTCCCGCCGGATTCACGCCTTCCTTCTTATACAGCGTCGAGATCTCCTCGTTCATCTCGGCTTTCTTCGGATCGCGCAAACTATACTTCTTATACTTTTCCTGGATCGACTTGATCTGCGGCGCCACCCGCTGCATCTTCAACATCGACTTCATCTGCGAAAGCCGCAGCGGCAAGAGCGCCAGATTGATCACCAGCGTCTGTAGCAGAATCGCCCAGCCCCAATTGCCGACAATGTGGCTGTAAATCCACTTCAGCCACAAAAACAACGGCCGCGCAATAATTCCCAGCCAGCCAAAGTCGATGATCGACCGCAAATCCGGCTCCGCTCCCGTGATCCCCGGCACCGCCACCGCTTCCAAATCCGCCAACGCCTTCGGCCCAACGTACACCCGCGCTTCGCTCGGGCCTTTCATGCTGCCCACGGCCGCGCCCAACACGTCGGCCTTATCCACCTGCTTGCTGTCGCCGCCCCGCGCAATCTCAATCGCGTTCCGCAACGTCACCATCGCCGCGCTCTTCGGATCGCGCGGCATGAACACCGCCGCGAAATACTGGTTCGAAACACCCGCCCAATGAAACGGTCCCGGCAAAGTCCCATCGCCGCTGATTTTCTTGATCGCCAGCCGCTCCACTTTGTCGTCGTACTGATACACAATCTGTCCCGCAGCATACTGCGGACCCGTGCTGTCGCCGCCAAACCCCGCCGGCCACATCGGAAACGCCGTTACCTGCGCGCCCTTTACATAAACCGCTGTCCGCACTCCCACCACGTAACTGCCATCAAACGTGAAGCTCTTGCGCACCGACAACTCGCCGTCATCATACGCAAAGTTGATTTCATTGGCCGCGCCCGATCCCGATGAATCGCTGGGTGCTGCGTACAGCACCGAATTCAACTTGTTTCTCAGCGCCTCGTCATACGACCACAACGTCAGCGGATAACCGTACTTCTCCGCCGTCTCCGCATTCACCAGCTCCAGCGGACCGCCTTTGTCGTCGGTATATTTCTTCAGCACCCACGACTTAACCCGCCCGCCGCGATTCGTAAACACGATCCGGTGAACGTCATTCTCAATCACCGTCTCCGACTCGCTGCTCGCCTGCATAGGAGCAGGCGCGGGCTGTGTAGAAAGTTGCGTAGCGACAGCCGCCCCCGGCTGTCCACTCGATCGTTGCTCAGTCGCCGCCGCGCTCTCCGTTTTCGCCGCAGGCTGCGGTCCATACTTCTTCATCAGCGGCTGGAAAAGCATGATGACCACGAACGTCAGCGCAAACACCAATAGCAGCTTGCGCTCCATCCCAGGTTCTTGTTGAGGATTATTAAATTCGGCCAATTCAGTAGCTCATCATTTCTTCAATCGTTATGAATCACACGTAGTGACAGCCGCCCTCGGCTGTCCGAGAATCAAAACCATCGCAACGAAAACGCGCCGGGC
>JAYUJG010000149.1:0-3064 GCA_043765355.1 Acidobacteriaceae bacterium
GAATCAGGGAAGCGCTGGTATTGACGGGATGACCGTCGAGCAGTTGCCAGCCTACCTGACGCAGCGATGGCCAGGAATCCGGGAGCAGTTGTTGAGCGGGACCTATCGGCCGCAGCCGGTGAAGCGGGTGGAGATCCCGAAGCCGGACGGAGGGGTGCGAAAGCTTGGCATCCCGACGGTGCTGGATCGATTCATCCAGCAAGCGGTGATGCAGGTGCTACAGCGGCAGTGGGACTCGACGTTCTCCGAGCACAGCTATGGTTTTCGACCCCGACGATCTGCACATCAAGCGATAGCTCAGGCGCAACAGTACATCGCCGCGGGCTACGGCTGGGTGATTGATCTCGACCTGGAAAAGTTTTTCGATCGAGTCAATCACGACAAACTGATGGGCCAGATCACCAAACGAGTCGAAGACAAGCGGCTGCTGAAACTCATCCGGGCATTTTTGAACGCCGGGGTGATGGAGAACGGACTGGTCAGTCCGAGCGTGGAAGGAACTCCGCAAGGAGGTCCGCTTTCACCCCTGCTGTCGAACCTTGTGCTCGACGAACTCGACCGAGAGCTCGATCGTCGTGGCCACCGCTACCTTCGCTACGCGGATGATTGCAACATCTACGTGCGCAGCCAGCGGGCCGGTCAACGGGTGATGAAGGGCATCACGCGCTTCATCATGAACAAACTCAAGCTCAAGGTAAATGAAACGAAGAGTGCAGTGGCGCGACCGCAGGAACGGAAGTTTCTCGGATTCAGTTTTAGCGCCGGTCCAGAAGTAAAGCGCATCATCGCGCCGCAAGCTCTGGAGCGGTTTAGACACCGAATCCGGGAAGTCACGCGCAGGGCAAAAGGCGTCAGCATGGAGACGACGATAGCGGAACTAGCTCCGTATCTGCGGGGTTGGAGCAGCTATTTTGGCTTCTGCGAAACGCCCGATGAGCTGAAGTACCTGACCCGCTGGGTCCGATTGCGACTGCGGGCAGCGATGTGGCGGCAATGGAAAACACCACGCCGTCGCCGCGCCGCTCTGTTGTCGCTGGGGGTCCGTCCGCAACTTGCCAATAACACGGCTGGCAGTGGACGCGGCCCTTGGTACTTGGCTCGGGCCAAGGCCCTCTCTGTTGGGCTTTCCAATGCTTACTTCAAATCGCTGGGACTTCCGACGTTGATCGATGGCTGTTAGCGCAACCAACTCGAACCGCCGTGTACGGACCCGTACGCACGGTGGTGTGGCAGGGGTCGGCGGGCAACCGCCGCCCCTATGCCGATCAAGTCGCATTGTGGGAAGTCAGCGCCAGCTTCCGAGTAACGGACAGCGGGGCGCTGTCAGTAGTACCAGAAACGGAGTGAGAGTGAGATGCTGGTAGGGACGTGCCCGGCAGTCAAGGCCGCGGCAAATATGGTGCCCCTGTGCCCGTTTCCGAGTATGGCTCCGGTTTCTGGCGATCAGTGAGTTGGTGGCAGTCGGCTGACTTTAGTTAGCGGGCTCGACCCCGTTGGAGAGATTCATAAACCGATTCGCAACCGGGCCGGGTCCGTCAACTTTAGTTGGAGGGATCACTATGCTGAACGACCCGAAGCAATTAGGCAAGCGAAAGAAGACCGTCGGGAAAGTGGATCCGACCGAAGGACTACCGCCACTGAATATGAATGCAGCGGGGATCGATGTGGGAAGTGCAGAACATTACGTAGCCGTGCCCACCGACCGCGACGCAGAACCGGTACAAAGCTTCGGCAGCTTCACCGCCGACCTCCATCGGATGGCACGCTGGCTGAAGGACTGTCGAATCCAGACGGTAGTCATGCAAGCCACCGGCGTGTACTGGACGGCCCTGTATGACGTGTTAGAAAGTTACGGCTTAGAAGTGAACGTGGCGCATGCGCAACACACCAAGACTCTGCCGGGACGCAAAACGGATGTACAGGAATGCCAATGGTTGCAGAAACTGCATACCTTTGGCCTTTTGAACAAGGCATTCCGGCCGGCCGAAGAGATTCGTGTGCTGCGCAGCTATCTGCGGCAGCGGGAGAATTTGGTGGTGGCAGCGGCGATGTGTGTCCAACACATGCAGAAGGCGTTGACGGAGATGAACATCCAATTGGCCAACGTGATCAGCGACATCAGTGGTACGACTGGAATGGCCATCCTGCGAGACATCGTTCGGGGAGAACGTGACCCCGAGAAATTAGCCCGACATAAGCACGCGCGCATTCGCGCCAGTCACCAGGAGATCGCCCGCAGTCTGGAAGGAACGTGGCGCGAGGAGTTGCTATTCGTGGTGGGGCAGAGCCTGGACCTCTATGACACCTATCAGGAAAAGATACAGTTATGCGACCAGCGAATCGACGAGCATCTGCAAAGGATGGAAGACAAAGTCGATCCAGCCAGCGACCCGATACCGCAACCCACGCGTCGTGGGAAAGGTTCGCGCCCCCGCCAGCCGCACTTTGATCTGCGCGGACATTTGTACCGTATCACCGGCGTCGACCTGACTCAGATCGACAGCATCGACGTCCGGATTGCGCAGACGATGATATCCGAGGTGGGGCTGGACATGAGCCGGTGGAAGACAGAAAAGCACTTCGCCTCATGGCTCGGCTTGTGCCCGGACAATCGTACCAGTGGCGGCAAGGTGCTCAAGCGTGGGACCCGCCGCGTAGTGAATCGTGCGGCCACCGCTTTGCGGCTGGCTGCTTGGAGCCTTTTCCGAAGTCGGAGCGCACTGGGCGCAAAGTTTCGTCGCCTGCGATCCAGACTTGGGGCGCCCAAAGCGATCACAGCGATGGCGCACACCCTGGCTCGACTTGTTTATCGCATGCTCAAGTTCGGCCACCACTACGTGGATCAGGGAATCGAGCATTACGAAGCTAAATATCGACAGCAACAACTACGTTGGACAGCCAAACAGGCCGCAGCCCTCAACATGCAACTCGTCCCATTTCCACAGCTTGGAGGTTGAGTTTCTGGAGAGTTCCCCGTGACTCGGGCGCAATCCAAGAGGCGTCGCTAAAGCCGCTGTGGCGGCGTCACCTCGACGAGTAGCCGACTATTCATCCAGTTGGCAGC
>JAYUJG010000150.1:0-10881 GCA_043765355.1 Acidobacteriaceae bacterium
TCGCTTCCCGGCGAAGAATTGGTGCAACTGTATGTCGGCCTGCGAGGCACCAGTACGGCGCAGCCGGTTCGAGCGCTCAAGGGATTTCAGCGGATTGCATTGGCTCCGGGGGAAAGCAAGAGGGTTACGTTTCATCTGGCAGCCGACGCCTTCGCGATTTGGGATGACCGCAATCAGTTCACGGTTGAAACGGCGAAGGCTGCAATTTGGATTGCTCCGGACTCGGCAAGTGGTACGGAATCGAAGTTGGAGATTCTGCCGTAGGAGATTGGCAGAGGGCGCGCGACACCGGAAGGGGCGCGTCGAGCGCGCTGCCCGTGCGCTCGCTACAACGCTGCGGAAGCGCGATTTGCGGAGAGAAAGTCCACGGGGTCTGCGGACAGTCGAAGGTCTTTCCGCCAGCTGCGCCGCGAGGGCCCGATACAAAACCCACCATTTACGTGGCCTGCCGTGGCCGGGTCGTGCGAAACTGGGCGCATGAGAGTCATTGCTGTGATTCCGGCGCGGCTGGCTTCGACACGGTTGCCGCGTAAGATGCTGCGCGAGATTGCTGGCGTCCCGTTGTTGGCCTGGGTGTATCGGGGAGTGCAACGGTGCTCGGCACTTGATGAGGTGGTCGTTGCTACCGACTCGGACGAGATCATGCGGTTTTGCGAGCGAGAAGGTTTCAGCGCGCGGATGACTTCGACGGCGCATCGGTCCGGCACGGAACGGGTACACGAGATTTCCTCGGCGATTGCGGCGGATGTTTATTTGAATGTGCAGGGCGATGAACCGCTGACTCGTCCCGAGCACATTGATAGTTTGATCGCGGTGATGCGTGGCGCGGACGTCGAGGTCGGGACGCTCAAGACCCCTGCCGTCGAAATTGATGTGAACAATCCCAGCGCGGTTAAGGTGGTGTGTGATTTGACCGGGCGGGCGCTATATTTCTCGCGGGCTACGATTCCGCACGATCGCGACGGGGTTCGGCCGCGCTACTTCAAACATCTTGGGTTCTATGGGTATCGCAAGAGTGCGCTGGATCGGTTTGTTCAGTGGCCGGAGTCTTCTTTGGAGCGCAGCGAGCGGCTGGAGCAGCTACGTTTTTTGGAGAATGGGATTTCAATTTACGTGGCCGAGACCTCGTTTGATACCGTGGGCGTCGACACAGAAGAAGATGTGCGGCGGGTCGAGGAGATCATGCGGCCCGATGGACGGTGATTTGTGCGGCGTCGGGAAACACCCACCACGGCACAGAGACACGGAGAACATCCCTTCTTGTTTTTCTCCGTGACTCCGTGCCTTCGTGGTGGGTTTTGCCTTAGCGCGGACGTTAGTGCGACTTTGACCAGGACTCGGCGGCGGCTACTCTTCTGGTGATTGCGGGATGGGAATGCAGCAGCCACTCCACCCAGCGCGCCGGTGTTTTCTCGGCTAGATTCTGTTCGGCCAATTTGTTCATTGCAGAAATGAAAGGTTCCACGCTGGCTATGGACTGGAAGCAATAGCGATCGGACTGGCGCTCGTTGAATCTTGAGTAGGAGTTGAGGGCTGGCATCAGCAGGAACGAAAGCACGGTCGAGACCAGGATCAGCAGCGGCAGGCTGGCGAAATCGGACATGACCTCGAACAGGTTGCGGCGCTCGACGGCGAAGCGCAGAACTTCGTTGGCCAGCCAGAAGCCGAAGAACGTGATTCCCGCCTGCACGAAAATACTTTTCAGAATGTGGCGATGCACATGATGGCCAAGTTCGTGGGCCAGTACGGCTTCGATTTCGTCGTCGGAATAATTGTCGAGCAAAGTGTCGGCAAGAATGATGCGGCGGGTTGCGCCCAGTCCAGTGAGGGCGGCGTTGGCTTTTTTACTTTTTTCGGAAAGATGCCACTTGTAGACGCCGCGGACGCGGGTACCGGCGCGTTCGCTCAAGACGATGAGGCGCCGCTTGAGTTCTTCGTTTTCGAGTGGCTCGAATTTGTAAAAAATTGGAAACAGGACGACCGGCGCTAGTTGGGCCAGCAGCACCATCAGTCCGAGGAAGACGGCCCAGGCGATCAGCCACCAATGCTGCGGCGATTGGCGCATCAGCATGTAAAGGATCTCGACGACGATCGTCGCCAGTACTAGCCCCAGCAGGAAGCCCTTGAGTTCGTCCCACAGCCAGGAGCCGAGTTTCTGGTTGGAAAGGTTGTAACGATGCTCGAGGCGAAAACTGTAAAACTCGAGGGGGGTGCCGATCAGTTTGCCGATCAGCATCAGCATGACGACGTAGAGAAAAACGGCGTAAGAATAATTTTGCGAGGCGCCGCGCTCGGCCAGATCGCGGAGGGTCCCGCTCCAACCGGTGGCGAGCAGAACGACTAGCAGCCCGAAACCGACTACGAAGTCGGCGAAGCCCAGCCACCGCTTGATGCGGTTGTAACGGCTCGATTCCGGCGAATCGGCTACGACGGGCGTGGTTGCGGCTGTGGCCATGATTCTTGTAGTTGTTACTATCTTAGCGTGTTTGGAGGGGGATTTGGTTGTGTTATCCAAGGGTGATCTTCGCTTTGCTTCCGTCTTTAGCTTTAGCTTTGCCGCCGAGCTGCGCTCGGGTGGACAGCCGAGGCGGCTGCCCCTACGTGTGTCTTACGAATCTCTCGCCGGCTTCTAGAATTTCTTCCACTAGTTCTGGAGTCGCGGCTTCCACGTAGCAGCGGAGCATGCGTTCGGTCCCTGAGGCGCGGAATAGAACCCACGGGTCGGCGCCGTTGCCGGGCTTGGGAGCGTCGAGGTAAAACTTTATCCCATCTTTATTTTCCTTTCGCAGGACGTTGTAGGCGCCCAGCTTCGTGGTCTGGGGATCGGCGGCGCGGCGGATGGCACCGTTTTTGATTTCGTCGGAAATGTGAAGATCGCGGCGACCGTAGTAGTGCGGGCCGAATTCGCGTTGCAGGTCGGCGACCAACTGGCCCAGCGGCTTGCCTTCTTCGGCCATGACGTTCGCCAGCAGGAGCGCGTTGAGAATGCCGTCGCGTTCGGGGAGAAACCGGCCGTAGCCGATGCCGCCCGATTCTTCGCCGCCGATCAGAATTTCGTGTTCCATCATCAAATCGGCGATGTACTTGAACCCGATGGAGGTTTCGTGCAGTTTGCGGCCGTATTTGGCGGCGATGCGATCCATCATGCCGGTCGTATTGAAGGCGCGCACAACATCACCCGGCCACTTCTTGTATTGCAACAACCAATGCAGCAGAACGCACATGCACTTGTGCGAATCGACGAAGCTGCCATCTTCGGCTACGGCCCCGATGCGGTCGGCATCGCCGTCGGTGACCAGGCCGGCGTGGCATTTTTCTTTGACCACGACGTCTTGCAGCATTGCTACGTGCGGGATGATCGGTTCGGGATTGATGCCGGGAAATAGCGGATTCACTTCTTGACGGATGGCTACGTAGCGGATGCTGTGCTCGTCGAATATTTGTGGGAGGACGCCGCGTCCGGAGCCGTACATCGAGTCAATGGCGAATTTGAAATTTGCTTTGCGAATGAGTTCGAGGTCCGCGAAGGCGGACACGGCTGCGACATAGGCGGGCTTTAAATCCACTTCTTCGATTGTTGCGGCACGGCCGGTGGGCATGGCTCCGGTGGCTAATTCTTCTTCAATCGACTTCATGATCGCGGGAGTGGCGGAGCCTCCAAATTTCGCCTTGAACTTCACGCCATTCCAATTCCAGGGATTGTGGCTGGAGGTGACCATAACTCCGCCAACGGCACCTAGTTTTTTTACGTTGTAAGAGACAGCGGGCGTAGGGACGTAGTCGTTGGCCAGACGTACAGGGATTCCGGCGGCGGCAATAACTTCGGCGACGATGCGGGCGGCGCGGTCGGAGAGGAAGCGCGTGTCATATCCAACAATGACGCCGACGCCGTGCGCGGCGTTTTCGTGCTTCAGGATGTAACTGGCAATGGCTCCCGCTACGCTGCGGACGTTGTCAAAGGTGAAGTCGTCGGCGATCAGGCCGCGCCAGCCGTCGGTTCCGAATTTGATTTGGGTCATGGTTGGTCGATGGTTGTTGGTTGTTGGTCGTTAGTCGCTAGTCGCTAGTCGTTGGGTCAAGGGTTATCGGCGACTAGCAAAACTTGCTAACGACTAGCGACCATCGACCATCGACTACCATCACACAAGCTTGCGTAGTTTTTTCCCATCCAAGTGCTTCACTACTTTGCCGACGTCCTGAGACTGGTCTAGCGTGGTGATCAGCAGGGCGTCTTCGGTCTCTACAATTACGAGATTGCTTACGCCCACCAGGGCTACGAATTTGCCGGGGACGTGGACGTAGTTGTTCGTTGCATTCATCGCAAAATTTCCGGACGACGAAATCGGGCTGCCGTTGGCCGGCTTTGTTTTTGCGTTGTGATGTTCGTGGAGCGCGGTCCAGGAGCCGAGATCGTTCCATCCGAAATCAGCGGGGAGACAGAAGATGCGGGAGTGGACTTCTCCCTTGGCGGAACGCGGCTCTAGCACTGCGTAGTCGATGCTGATGTTTTCGCACTTCGGATAGAGCTTGCGAAATGTCGCGGCGAATTTGCTTGTCCCGTAGGCTGCGGCGATTCTTTCTAAAAGAAGCGCGGTGTTTGGAAGATGCTCGCGCAGCGCGTTCGCCAGCGTGTCGGCGCGCCAGAGGAACATGCCGCTGTTCCAAAAATAGTTGCCGGCGGCCACAAACTGCCGGGCTTTGTCCAGATCTGGTTTTTCGGTGAAGCGACGGACTTGGAGTGAGGCCGCATCGGGCGCAACATTCGTTGCGCCGGCCTCGATGTAGCCGTAGCCGGTTTCGGGGCGCGTGGGGCGGACGCCGAGTACGACGATGTTGTCTCCGGCGGCAGCGATTTCGATTCCTCTGGCTAACGTAGCGCGGTATTCGGTGGGATTTGCGATTACGTGGTCGGAGGGGAAGAGTCCGAGGACGGCTTCGGGATCGTGGCGCAGCAGGAGAAATGCGGCTAGTCCGATCGCGGGAGCCGTATTGCGCGCGGCGGGCTCGGCGATGATCTGCTTCGCCGGCAGTTTTGGAAGCTGGCGGATGACGGCGTGGCGAAGGTCGTCGTTGGTGATGATCCAGAAGCGACCGGGCGCGGTCTTCGGCGCGAACAGGGGCGTGAGTCGCGCCACGGTTTGCTGGATCATGGTGTGCTTGCCATCCAGCGCCAGCAGTTGCTTGGCTCGGCGCTTGCGGCTGAGCGGCCAGAAGCGCGTGCCTCGGCCTCCGGCCAAGATTACGGGATAGAAATGAGGGATCGGCTTCACCGGTTCAAGCCTAACATTTTGCGGGTAAAAGCTTAACTGCGACCGCTCGTGTGGCGCGGACGCTCTTGTCCGCGGCTTTTGAATTTGGCTTTTCGCGGACTGGAGTGTCCGCGCCACACTGGAGCATCGGGCACGTACAGCCTTACAAGCGAACTGCAGGTTCGGGAACTTCCGCGCCAGGCACGCTGGCTTTCAGGAACTCTACCGCCCATTGCGGGCGCACCATGAAACTCTGCACCACGGCGGGGATCACCACGGCGTCGCCTTTGGCCAGAGTTACCGGATCGCGACCCTGCACCACTACTACTCCGCACCCCTCGAGGGCTACGAGGATTTGGGCGGAAGTTTTGCCCGCATCGTTTTTTCTCGATCCATTTTGTTCCGCCGCGGCTGTCGAGAATACGTGAGGCTCTTTCAGTTCGAACATGTCGACGTTGAAGTAGGGAGCGGCGATCATCGTGGACTCACGGCTCCTGCCGCCGTGAATCATGACCGGCGCGGGGCGGATTACTTTGCCGGATGCGTTGCGGTCTTTGACCGAAGCCAGGCCGCGTTCGAGATGAAGCGGGCGCGGGCGTCCATAGTCGTAGAGGCGGTAGGTGGTGTCGGATTGCTGCTGGGTCTCGACGATAACAACGCCCGGGCCTAGCGTGTGGACGGTGCCACCGGCTACGTAAATCATTTCGCCTTGGTAGACGTTGATCCAGTTGAGCGAATCTTCGGCGCGATTTTCCTGGATGGCCTGCTCGAATTGCGCGGTGGTCACTCCGGGCTTTAGGCCGAGCGCAATCTGCGCTCCTGGTTTTGCATGGGCGACATACCAGCATTCGGTCTTACCCCAGGGCTCGCCGAAACGCTGCGCCGTCGCGTCGTCGGGGTGAACCTGGACGGAGAGTTTTTCTTCGGGGAACAGAAACTTCAAGAGCAAGGGAAATCGCTGCGGGTCGCGGGCTGCGGTGCCTACGAATTCGGATCCGAATTCCTTGCTCAGGTCGGCTAGGGTGCGCTTTGCTAACGGTCCGTTTGCGACTACACAGTTGTCGCCGGTCAGCCAGGCTTCTCCGATGCGTTCGGTGAATTTCGCGTTTGGATAGATCGCGGAAAGATCGAGCGTGCCCCAGGGGCGCGGGTCGAAGGCGGGTTGCATCAGGAGTGGGTAGAGTTGGGTCATTTCCAATGATTCGGATGCAGTCTGGCCGGGCAGTATGAGGACCGTGACGATGTTTGAGGTTAATCCGCCCGAACGCGTTGCCAAACGAGCTTTCGCTCGTGGTCCTCACCCATCTCGTGCGTTTTCGCGGTTAAGGTCAGACGATCACCATCCAATACGAGGTACCGGACTCCATCCTCGCTGCGTTCTCCCGGAATCAGCGACTGCTTGATATGGTGCGTTACAGTTGCATTCGAGGCGTCTACGGTCCAAGTGCCGCAATACGCGTAGTAACCATCGACTGCTGCGATTTTCTCCGCGGCAGGGGCAGCCAGGAAAACCTCACGCGAGTCAGTGGCGGGCACGGTTGGATGGGGGTCTGAAACGATTTGAACACTCATCCATCCGCTACGATCGTACATGATCAGCCCTTCCGGGTGTTTGCCGTAGAAGGGATAGATCACCTCGCCATTGGGCCGCACCGTTTCTATGCTGACCAAACGCCATGCGCCAATTAGCTGTTGGCGCACCGCCGCATCAGG
The DNA here is from genome assembly GCA_043765355.1 of Acidobacteriaceae bacterium. Classification (GTDB taxonomy): domain Bacteria; phylum Acidobacteriota; class Terriglobia; order Terriglobales; family Acidobacteriaceae; genus Acidiflorens. The sequence continues at coordinate 6,963 of JAYUJG010000150.1, forward strand.
CTTTGTCTGCGCGGAAACTGTGGGGACGACCAGAGATGCACCGACCATGAGCAGGCACAGCGAAGGCCAATGTCGCAATAGCATGGAACCTCAATGCCAACGTCAGTGCGGGGCTTGAGATGCGCACTCAGATTCGGCAAAACAATTTTGCAAGATTGACGCTAAAGCGTCGCAAAAAACTTCCGCATTCGTTCCACCGCTTTGTCGATATTCTCCATCGACGTCGCGTACGAGATGCGAACATGCTCCGTGGTTCCAAAGCCTTCTCCTGCTACGGTCGCGACGTGCGCCTGGTGCAGCAGGCCGTTCGCAATATCAGCGCTTGAGTTCATTCCGCTCTTGCCGAAAAATGCCGCGACGTTCGGATACGCATAGAACGCGCCTTCCGGCATCGTGCACTTCACTCCGGGAATCGCACGCAGGCCTCCAACGATGTGGTCGCGCAGTTTGATGTATTCGGCGCGCATTTCCGTTACGCATTGCTGAGAACTGTTCAGCGCCGCTACGGCCGCTTTTTGTACGATTGAGGTTGGGTTTGATGTCGATTGGCTTTGCAGCTTTTGCACTGCGCCAACTACCGCTGCGGGGCCTAGCGTGTATCCGAGACGCCATCCGGTCATGGCATAGGTCTTGGAGAGCGATCCGACGACTAGAAAGCGGTCGCGATATTCGGTCAGCGAACCTACTGAGAAATTCCTGGCGGTGTAGTTGAGATACACGTAGCACTCGTCGGAAATTACCCAGATGCCGCGTTCATGAGCTAAGCGCACGACAGCGGTCATGTCGTCAGGGGTCATCACCGCGCCAGAGGGATTTGACGGCGAATTCAAAATGATGAGCTTGGTTTTTGGCGTAATCAGGCGCTCGACCATTTGTGCGGTGACGCGGAAGCCCTGCGACTCGTCGGCTTCCAGCAGCACACAGTTGCCGCCTACGTAGCGCACCATGTCTTTGAACGAAACCCAATAGGGCAAGGGCAGAATCACTTCGTCGCCATGATCGACTAGAACCGAGATGACGTTGAAGAGCGCATGTTTGCCGCCGACCGAGGCGCAGGTTTCTTCGCGCTTGTAGGAGGAACCAAAGTCTTCAGCGTGGCGGCGTGTGATCGCGTCTTTGAGTTCTACGGTGCCGCCGACTGGCGTGTACTTCGAGAAATTATTTTGGATAGCCGCGATGGCCGCGTCTTTAACATGTTGCGGCGTCGTGAAATGCGGCTCGCCGGCGGTCATGTCGACGACGTCGATTCCCTGCTGGCGCAGTTTTTCCGCCTCGGCTACGGCGGCCATGGTCGCGGAAGGCTCGATGCGATTGATGCGTTCGGTCAGGCGGACGGCGTGGGTGACGGGGGCGATTACGGTGCTCATGGTCGGCTGCGCTCCTGCTCGTGCTCAGGTTTTCGTTTTTCTCGACTTGATCGTTTTCCCGGGAATCTTTTTCTCGGAACGCGCCTTCTCGGAACTTTCGATCCCGCGATTCTCGAACTTGTGAGCTACGTCCATTTTCTCACGAAGTTTCTGTTCAACGAGGTCGGGAACGAGGCATTGAATATTGCCGCCTAGCTGAGCGACTTCGCGCACCAGGCGCGAGCTCAGGTAGGAATATTTTTCGGCGGGCATCATGAAGACGGTTTCCAGGCCGGGCTGGAGCTTGCGATTCATCAGCGCCATCTGGAGCTCGTATTCGTAGTCGCTGATGGCGCGAATGCCTCGCAGAATAACGCGGGCATCGACTTTCAGCGCGTAGTCCACGGTGAGGCCGTCAAAGGTATCTACCGAGACGTTGTCGAAACTGGCCGTCATTGCCTCGATCATCTTGCGGCGTTCGGCCAGGCTGAAGAGCGGGTTTTTCTCTGGATTACGGAGGATGGCAACGACTAATTCGTCGAAAATCTTGCTGCCGCGCTCGATTAGATCGAGGTGGCCGTTAGTGGGAGGATCGAACGATCCCGGATAGATGGCTTTGATGCGTTTCACAGGGGCCTCGGTCGACGACATGAATGATTCCCAACATAGATTGGCTCCTCGCGGTAACGGCCCCCGAACTGGGAAATGTTTGCGACCGCTGCGTAATTCAAAACCCAGAGCGTGTATTTATCGAATGACTCGATGCCCTTCTCAATACCAATTTCGATGCAGTTTAACAGTAAATCATACTGTCGCAAAGAGGGTTCTGCTCTTGGATTTTTGCGAAAAGCGCGGGATTATCTTTTTCTCGGACAGACACAAAAATGGCCTGCTCACCTGCAAGCCCAGTGATTATTCAACCAATAGCCTAATGTTCTTAGAAGCGAGCCTAACGCTTTCCTTTGTAATAAGCTCTGAATCGGGAGCATTGCCAAAAGCAAAACTGATTCTTTGCTCGTGCAATTCGCCTTCGGTAACAGGCCTATTGCGAGACGCCTCCAAAAGGCGCATCAATTCTGGATCTGGTGCGGTAACGTTTTGAAACTGCTTACGATCAGCCATAACAACCCCAATTCATTTAGATGCGTTGTAAATATAACGCAAGACAGAGATTTGCGAGCTGTGAACTTCTTGGACATTTTTCCCTTTGTGTCACTACATCGTTAATCCGTCCGAATTACCGTCTGGCCGCCGGCACCTTCGCCGTTTCCGGAACCGCCGATGGCATTGTCGTTACTCGGCCTTGTCCTTGCGTACCGGTAGCTTGCGCCGGAACGACAGTTGGAACTGGAGCCGGTGCGGCCACGGACGGGATCAATCCCAACGCAGTGCGCACTTCGAGATCCAGCTTCGCCATCGTGTCTTTATTTTCTTTCAGGAAAGTACGCGCGTTTTCGCGTCCCTGACCGATGCGCTCGCCTTTGTAGCTGAACCACGAGCCTGACTTCTCCAGAATATTCTGGGTCACGGCAAGATCGATCAGGTCGCCTTCGCGCGAGATGCCTTCTCCATAGAGGATGTCGAACTCCGATTCGCGGAACGGGGCTGCTACTTTGTTCTTCACGATTTTCACGCGCGTGCGCGAGCCGGTGACTACGTCTCCATCTTTAATGGCGGCGATGCGGCGGATGTCGATGCGCACCGAAGAATAGAACTTCAGCGCGCGGCCTCCGGTCGTGGTTTCGGGGTTGCCAAACATGACACCGATTTTTTCGCGGATCTGGTTGATGAAGATCAGGCAGGTGCGCGACTTGGCCACGGTGCCGGTCAGCTTGCGCAGCGCTTGCGACATCAGGCGCGCTTGCAAGCCCATGTGGCTGTCGCCCATTTCGCCGTCCAGCTCAGCTTTCGGGACGAGCGCCGCTACCGAGTCGACGACCAACACATCGATGGCATTCGAACGAACCAGCGCCTCGACAATTTCAAGCGCCTGCTCTCCGTAATCGGGCTGTGAAACGAGGAGGTTATCGACGTCCACGCCCAGCTTTTTCGCGTAGCCAGGATCAAGCGCGTGCTCGGCATCGACGAATGCGGCCATGCCTCCAGCTTTTTGCGCCTCGGCGATTACTTGCAGCGCAATCGTTGTTTTGCCGGACGACTCTGGGCCGAAGATTTCCACCACACGGCCGCGCGGCACTCCGCCTACACCGAGCGCGGCGTCGAACGAAATCGCGCCCGTGGAAATCACTGCGATTGGAACGATGGCTTCTTTCGATCCCAGCCGCATGATGGAACCTTTGCCAAACTGCTTTTCAATTTGTGCGAGGGCGAGATCGATTGCCTTGACTCGCTCGTCTGCCCGGTTGCTGCGCTCGTCTGCTCGTTCGGCCATGATGGCTGCTCCTGTTTTATGAATCTGAGGTACGAATCTTTTTACCGTAACATCCGGTAGGCTACACCTTCGGGCTGGAGAGCGAAGTGTCGGCCGTCACATCAGTTTTGGTCAGTTTAGCACGAAGCGAATGAAAGGCGAATCTTAAAGTTGATGGAGATGGTTCAGGTTTAGGCGGCAA
>JAYUJG010000151.1:0-19093 GCA_043765355.1 Acidobacteriaceae bacterium
TTCCGACAGCAACAGGAAATATGGACCCTCGACCGACGAACGATCCTAACCGCCCAGAACTAGCCCGCGACCTCGGCCTATCCCACGCCGGCGCGGTTGTGGTTGGAACGATCATCGGAAGCGGTATTTTTCTCGTCCCTACCGAGATGATGCAAGCGGTGGGTTCCGCCCGAATCGTCTATCTAGCCTGGGTAGTCGGCGGCCTGCTCTCTTTTTTCGGCGCGCTCACCTATGCCGAACTCGGTGCCATGAAACCGCAGGCGGGCGGCGAATATGTTTACGTGCGCGACGGTTACGGACCGCTCGCTGGATTCCTCTATTCCTGGACCACGTTTCTAATCTCCAAGCCCGCATCGATAGCAACCATCACGACTGGCCTGGTGCGCATCCTGGCGACATTTCCAGCGTTCTTTTTCTTGCCGCACCCATTCCTTTCCCAGCCCTTCACCGTCAGCTACGGACAACTGGTGGCGATTGCCGCAGCCGTTCTGGTTTCGTGGCTCAACTACATTGGCGTCCGGCGCGCTGGAGACTTTCAGTTCTTGTTTACGCTGTTAAAGGTCGCAATCATCCTCGGGATCGTGGCTGTAGGCTTCTCCTATAGCGGAGGAACGTGGTCCAACTTCGCCACCGAATTCACCGGCGCAAAAGGTGGAGTCGCTGGATTTTTCGCCGCCCTGGTCGCTGCCCTCTGGGCCTACGACGGCTGGAACGATCTGAACATGGTGGCGGGAGAAATAAGAAATCCGCAGCGTAACATTCCGCTCTCTCTGATCTGGGGGGTGGCCGCCGTCGGCGCGCTCTACATTATGGTGAACGCGGCCGTGCAGTATGTCCTCCCAGCGGCGGCCGTCGCGGCATCGGAGCGGCCCGCGTCCGACGCCGTGGCTTTGGTGCTCGGACATGCGGGTGCCGGACTGGTATCCGCAGGCATGGCAATTTCCATGCTCGTGACTCTCAACGGATCCACCATGAGCGGAGCGCGCGTGCCCTTTGCGACGGCACGCGACGGTTATTTTTTCAAGTCCATCGCCCAGGTTCATCCCCGCTTCCACACACCCTCGGTCGCGATCATCGTGCAATGCGGGCTGGCGGTCATCCTGCTCTTGCTGGGCGGCAGCTTCCGGCAGTTCTTTTCGCTGGCAATTTTTTCGGAGTGGCTCTTCTACCTGGTCACAGCCAGCACGGTCTTTATTTTCCGCCGCCGTGAGCCCAACCTCCAACGCCCCTATCGCGTCCTGGGATATCCAGTAGTTCCCGCGGTGTTCGTGCTGGTTTCCGCCGTGCTTCTCTGCTACACCTTCACCGCCAATCTGAAAAGTTCGGCGGCGGGATGCCTCGTAATTCTCGCGGGCGTGCCGGTATTCTACTTTTTTGCGCGACGCCGGACGTCCACACCGAAGTAATCGGCGGCCGTGGGCCATTTGCGGCATAGTGCCGGAATCGTACGGTGGTTACCAAAGGACACGCGCAAGTGGCACGTTTACCCACTGTCCATTCTCCCCTAATGTGAAGACTCCAACCCCGAGCGCTCTCCCCAGCTTGGGCCCCGTTTTGGAGCCATTAGGATGCCAACGTACGATCGCGGTTTTCAACTCGGCTTGCTGCCGGAAAAGAAGTGGGACTGGCGGACCTTTGCAACCAGCTACGGCCTGCTCACCGGCCTGATTATTCTGCTGATTGTGATCGGCATCCTCACGTCCGACACGATGCTGGTAGCCACGAATTATCACGTCACGGAATTGATCCCGCTTCCGTCGTTGAGGCCGGAGCCATTGCCCAAGCCCAAGCCGCTGCCGATTCATGCGAAGTTGCTGCCGCCGCCAGAGCCCGTGTTTCAAACGCCGAAGCTGATCGTGCCCAAAGAAGTTCGCACGCCCAAACCGGTACCCCAGGAAATCGAGCCGCCCAAAGTGGCAATGAATAACTTCGCACCCGCAGTCTTGAAGCAGACCAGCGGGGCGCGTCCGGTGCTCATTCATACCGGCGAATTTACGGGAAGTTCAGCAGTGCCGACGGTGAATGCTCCGATTTCCAAAGTGCAAACGGGCGGGTTCAACGACCCGAATGGATTAAAGCCAAGCGACAACAGCAAGCCCAACGGCAAGCTGATCGCCTCCGCCGCCGGTTCGTTCGACATGCCGGTGGGTCCGGGGCAAGGCAACGGATCCGGTGGCGCCAAAGGGATTAAAGGAACAGTCGCGAGTGCCGATTTCGGCAGTGGAGTGGCGACGGGCGGACAAGGAGACGGGCGTCGGAGCGGGCGCGGCAACGCCGGAGTACAAACCTCGGGCTTCGGTTCGCAGGAGATCGCGCAAAACACGCCGCACATTCGGCGTGTGGACAGTGGCCCGGCAACCACCTCGGTCGAGATCACGTTCAAGCCCAACCCGGCATATACCGACGAGGCGAGAAATCTGAAATTGGAAGGCGAAGTGCTACTGGAAGTGCAGTTCCTGGCAAGCGGGCAGTTGCATGTGAATCGCGTGGTCCGCAGTCTGGGCCATGGACTCGACGAGACCGCCATCGCCGCCGCCAACAAAATGCGTTTCAAGCCGGCCGCTCGTAACGGCCAGCCGATGGACTCCACAGCAATTGTGCACGTGATGTTTCAAATGGCCTACTGACAACGTTCTGACAACTTTTGGAGATGAGAGTCATGCGGAAAGTTATGCGGAAAATTACGCGGAAAGAGATGCGGAGAAATATGCAGAAAGTGATGAGCACTACAGGTTTGTTGGCCTTGGCTCTGCTGGCCCTGTCGATGACGGCAGCGGCGCAGCAGTCGGCGTCCGCGCCGCAGAACTCACAGCCCGTTGCGGCGACGCAACCGGCCTCAACCGCCGCTGCCTCGAGTCCGGCTCCGGCAAGTCAAGCTCCCGTAAACCTGGCGCCGCCGACCACCATGGATCAGGTCGTGGACCGCGTCATCGTCAAGGAGAAGGACCTGATCAAGTTCTTGTCGCCACGCACTCCGATCGTGGAAACCTATCTCCAGAATCTGATGCAGGATCCGGTTCTCGGCCCAATTCCGCAGGACGACCATTACTTCCTCGGCCGCATGGACTTGAGCGAATCCATCGACCGCAGCGACTATCTCCACGACAGCGAGAAAGGCAAAGGCAAGGACAAAGATGAAGGCATGGAGAAGCGCCTTCTGGGCGGACTGACGAAGAAATTCAAGTTCCAGTATCAGCCCCTGGGTTTTTCCTGGATGATTTTCGCCGACCGCAACGACTTTGACCGGCAGCACTACGATTTCCACTACGCGCGACGCGAGTTCTTGGGCGACGTGCGCTGCCTGGTGTTCGATCTGACGCCCAAAAAAGACGCCGGCCGCGGTCGCTTTCTCGGCCGCATCTGGGTTGAGGATCAGGACTTCAGCATCGTCAGGCTGAACGGCACCTACGCCCGCCCAACCCGCAACAGCTACTACTTCCACATGGACAGCTGGCGCCTGAACCTGGTCCCTGGCTATTGGGTGCCCGCTTACATTTACAGCGAAGAAGGCGACTTCACCGCTGGCGCTAAGAACAAGATTGCGTTCAAAGCGCAAACCCGCATGTGGGGCTACAACCTGAAAACGGGAGCCGCCAACGACGAACTCACCAACATCCGCGTGGACAGCGTAAAGGACGACACGCCGACCGCGCAGGATGCGACTCCGCTGGCCGCCGAACGTGAATGGCAGCAGCAGGCGGAAGACAACGTAGTCGAACGTCTGGAACGCGCCGGACTGCTGGCGCCCGCGGGCGACGTGGACAAGATTCTGCAAACCGTGGTGGACAACCTCGAAATCACCAACAACATCGATCTGCCGAGGCCAGTCCGCACCCGCGTGCTGACAACTTCTCCGCTCGAAACCTTCAGCGTCGGCAACACCATTGTCGTGAGCCGCGGCCTGATCGACGTGCTTCCCGACGAAGGCAGCCTGGCCATGGTGCTTTCGCATGAACTGGCGCACATCGTTCTTGGACACAACCTGGGCAGCCAATACGCCTTTAACGACCGTATGCTGTTCTCCGACGAAGGCACCTACCAAAACCTCGGCTTCAAACACATTCCCGAAGAGGAAGCAGCCGCCGACAAAAAGGCCGTCGATATGCTGAAAGCTTCGCCGTATGCCCAGAAGCTGGATTCAGCCGGGCTCTTCATCAAGGCTCTCCAGCAGCGCTCTCCGCAATTGACCGCTCTGCTGCAGGCCCACCTCGGCAACAACATCGTCGACAATGGAACGGTGACGCGCATGGCGGCGTTAGCTACTTCCGCTCCGGCCCTCGATTGGAACAAGCTGGACCAGATCGCCGCGTTGCCTCTGGGCGGTCGCGTCAAGCTGAACCCGTGGGACGATAAAGTGGAAATTGTGAAGGCGCAGCCTGTAGCCATCACTTCCGCCCGTGACAAGATGCCGTTCGAAGTGACGCCATTCTTCCCGCGGCTGGTACGGTACAACACGGTGACACCAACAGCCCCTACAACAGCCTCAGCGGCGCCGGCTACGACCAACACCGCCAACGCCTCGCCGACGAACTAAATCGGCTCAAGCGAACCGAAGCAAAGGCCGGGAGGCCAGAAAACATTCCAGTCTCCCGGCCTTTACCTTTTTGCACCGCCGGTCGTCCTGAAATGGTGTTGCCCACGGGCGAGATCTTAGTCGGCGGCGGCACAACCCAGACTTACACATCCACTGGAACTTACAAAACTGCGTGGGCGCCAACGATTTCCGCCTCCCCATCCGCTCTCACTCGCGGGTCGACTTACACCATCTCCGGCACGCAGTTCAACGGCTTGTCGCAAGCGGCTTCGTTTGGAGACGAGTTGGAAACAGCCACCAACTATCCGCGGGGGCGCATTACGAACAACGTGACCCATCATGTGTTCTATGCCCGCAGCCACGACCACAGCACCATGGGCGTTGCCACCGGCACGGCCACGGTTTCGACCCATTTCGACGTGCCCACCACCATGGAAACCGGCGCGAGCAAGCTGGAAGTGGTGGCCAACGGCATTCCGTCCGTGGCAGTGAGCGTTACCGTGCAGTGAATCGGAAGTCCGGCGACGAACTGTGATTCGCGCCATAAGTGTCAGGTTTTGTTTGTTTTTTTAGCACAAAAAATGACAGGGAGGTGACAACCCCGTCCTCCGTCATTGTTACGCTGCTTCCAAGATGCAAGACACCTCGGAGGCTGCGATGTCACGAATCTGTTTGGGACTCTTGTTGGCACTCACACTACTCGGTGCCGGATGTGGTTACGGTTCCCACAACTACATGAACGGGAACGGAACACCCAAGATCACACAGCTCTCCCCCAGCACCACCCCGCCGGGCGGCGCGGCGTTTCCGCTGGTGATCAAGGGCACCGGCTTCGGCACCGACTCGATCGTGTATTGGGGCACAAGCACGCGGACCACGACCTACAACACCACGACTCAAGTAACGGCGGATATCACCGCCGCCGACATCATGAACGCGGGAATGGTGCAGGTCTATGTGCATACGGGCGGCGCAAACTCCAATACCATGACGTTCACCATTCAGTAGCGGATCGTTAGGTTTAGGGTAGAGCACGGCTTTAGCCGTGCCGCTAAGTTACAAGAATACGGAGCTTTAGCCCCTGAGGGAAACCTGACCTAGAAGTGCGACCGCAAGTCGCGAAACCGCTCCACCACGAGCAATTGCTGCCGTGGCGGAGCGCTACCCAGCTCTTCGTGCTCGAGTATCCAAGTGTTGCCGTGTGGCACAAACACGGCGTGCAGTCCGGCCGAGAGCGCGGGATTAATGTCAGACCTCGGACTGTTGCCGACCATCCACGTCTCGTCCGCCGTCAGCGCGTACTTAGCGATGGCGGAGCGATAGGTTGTTTCGTCTTTCTCGGCCACGATCTCGATCGCTGAAAAATATTCTTTCAATCCCGAGCGTTCCACTTTCCCGGATTGCTCAGCCGGATTTCCTTTCGTCATCATGATCAGCCGATGCCGCCCGCCAAGATACTGCAGTGTCTCAGGCACGCCGGAGAGAACCTCGATCGGATGATCCGCGATCTGGCGGGAAAAACTGAGAATACGCTCGTGCAATTCCGGAGTCACAGGGTCCGCCGAAAGCTTCTCGAAACATTCCACCAGCGAATGCGTGAAGCTGTGCAGCCCGTAGCCATGCGTAACGATCGAGTCGCGCTCCACGTCGTTCAAGATCAGCCGCACCTGCTCGGGAGAATGCTCGCGGTGGTCGAGAAATGCAATGAACTTCGCGATTGCTCGCTCAAAGTAAATGTTATTTTCCCAGAGCGTGTCGTCCGCATCGATGAGAAGAGTCTGGGCACCATTCCGTTCTTGCATGGCTCAATGATAAATGGACTCATGACAAACGGCTCCAGGGACTCTCTAGTTGAGTCGCCGCCGCGGCCCACGCTGATTTTCTTCGCGGCCTTTGCAGTGTTTCTTCGCGCACTTTGCGGTTCAAGCTTTTAGCCGGCCAACTCAATCGTTCCTTATTCGGAGGTTCCCTGGGTGCATTCACGAATTTGATAGACTTGTATACATATGAAGAGCGATGGCACTGAAACCTTTTTAGCCTGCACTTATGCGCGTTGTTCCAGGCACTTTTCCAGGACCCTTGGGCCGATTTCACTTTTCGTTTTGCTAGTGGCAAGCTTCGGCTTCGCTCAAACCGCCCCACCGCCCGAGTCCCACACGAAGAAGCGAACCATGACGGGCTCCGCCGCAAGAAGTGGAGCCGCGGCGAATTTGAAAGTTGTCCCCGATCTGCCGCAGCGCCTCGATAAATTCCGCCGCGTACAAATGCCCTTCCGGACGGCCGGTTTGAGCGCTCGCGAACGCCAACTCGTCGGCAAACTAGTCGAGGCCTGCGGCTATATCGAAAGCATCTACTGGCGCCAAAGCGATCCCACGGGGCTGGCGTTGTATCAGTCATTGGCTTCGAGCCGCAACCTGCGCGACGTAGAACTCAGACGCTACTTGTGGATCAACGCCTCGCGCTTCGATCTTCTCGATCAAGACAAACCTTTTGTCGGCACGGAGACGGTCCCGCCGGGCCGAGGATTTTATCCCACCAACCTGACCAGCGATCAGGTCGCGCAATATATAAAAAATCATCTCGATCAAAAAACGCCGATCTACGATCAGTTCACGATCGTGCGCTGGCAACACGACAAGCTGGAAGCTGTTCCCTACCACATCGCTTTTCGCACCTATCTTGAACCGGCCGCGAAGGCTCTCCGTGCGGCCGCCAAGCTCAGCGACGATGCTGCCTTCGCAAAGTTTCTCCAGTTGCGGGCCGACGCGCTCCTCACCGACGACTACTTCCCCAGCGACCTGGCATGGCTCGAGTTGAAGAATCCGAAATTTGACATCATTTTCGCTCCCTATGAAACCTACATGGACGGACTGCTGGGCGTGAAAGGCTCATACGGCGCGGCAGTGATGGTGCGCAACGAGCGCGAGAGCAAGAAGCTGGAACTATTCCAGAAATACGTCCCGCAAATTCAAGACGCACTGCCGCTGGCGGTGGAAGATCGCCCCTCTAAACATGGCCTCGAAACGCCGATGGAAGTAATGGACACTCCGTTTCGCGCCGGAGACCTCACGCACGGCTATCAGGCCGTAGCCGACAACCTGCCGAACGATCCGCGTGTGCACGAACAAAAAGGCAGCAAAAAGCTTTTCTTCAAGAATTTCATGGACGCGCGCGTGAACTATGTAGTCTTGCCGGTCGCCCGCAAGCTGATGGAGCCCGAGCAAGCCGCAAAAGTCTCAGGTGAAGGTTACCTGCTGGCGACCATCATGCACGAGATCTGTCACGGGCTCGGCCCAGCGTATTCGCGCACGGCCGCGGGAAAAGTCGATATCCGCGCTGCTATCGGCCCAGCCTACAGCGGCCTGGAGGAAGCAAAGGCCGATGTCACCGGTATGTTCGGATTGCACTGGCTGGTCGATCACAACGCGCTGCCCAAGGAGAAGCTCGAAGAGTATTACGCGTCATACGTCGGTGGAATCTTCCGCACCGTACGTTTTGGTACAGCCGAGGCGCATGGCCAAGCCGAGATGATGGAGTTCAACTATCTCTCAGAGCGCAGTGCGGTACGCCGAAATGCGAACGGACGCTACTTCGTGGACTACGAGAAAATTCCGGCCGCGCTCGCCGATCTAGCCAAAGAACTACTGGAGATCGAAGCCACAGGCGACCGCTCGCGCGCGGAAAACTGGTTCAAGAAGTACGGCACGATGCCTGAGGAATTGAAGGCGTCGCTGAAGGCGGCGTCGGATGTGCCTGTGGATATTGATCCGGTGTACGCGTTTCCGGAGAGGGTGAAGTAGCAGTTGTGAGCTACGGGTTTCGGGCCACGAGCAAGCAAGGCCTTTGATTGCTCAAAGCTCGCAGCTCATAGCTCGGAGCCCTCTTACACCCATTCCACTCGCGGCGTCTGCGGAATAATCCCCGCTGCGTGCCCCATATCGAGCAACCGCCGCACCGCTTCCCTGCCGTCGTCACCGTAGTCGAGCGTACGCTCGTTGACGTACATCCCAACAAACTTATCCGCCAGCCGCGTATCGAGGTCGCGAGCGAATTGCATGGCATAGCTCAGTGCCTCTTCGCGATGATCGAGGGCGTATTGTATGCTCTCGCGCAACGCCTGCGTCACGCTCACCATGGTTTCGTGGCCCATCGAGCGCCGGATGGCATTCCCACCAAGCGGCAGCGGCAGTCCAGTAACTTTCTGCCACCAACGGCCGAGGTCGAGGACGCGATGCAGCCCCGACTTGTCATACGTCAACTGGCCTTCGTGGATGATGAGGCCGGCTTCGTATTTGCCCTCGATAATCTGCGGGATGATCTGGTCAAAGGGAACGACTTCCACTTCAATCCCCGGAGCAAACAGTTTGAGCGCCAGATACGCGGTCGTGAGCTTGCCCGGCACGGCAATTTTTCTGCCCTTGATTTCGTCCGGAGTGAAGGGACGCGTCGAAACCAACATCGGCCCATAACCGTCGCCCACGCTGCCTCCACACGACATCAGCGCGTAGTGATCCTGAATGTACGGGTAGGCGTGAAATGAAATCGCCGTGACATCGTAAACGCCTTCCTGCGCCTGACGGTTCAGCGTCTCAATATCGCAAAGTGTGTGGCTGAACTTCAATCCCGGAACACGAACTTTATTCGTGGCCAGACCATAAAACATAAATGCGTCGTCGGAGTCCGGGCTGTGAGCCACGGTAATTTCGCGAACTGGAGCGGATACGGTACTCATAAGATGATTCATTCCTGTTCTATGAACTTCAACACTCGGAATTTCGACTCAAAAGATTAGATGTCTTAACGGCTTCGTATCGGAATTGCTTAATACGTTCCGACTAAAGTTCCGGGGGCCTCCGTGCATCCCTGCGTACCCCGTGGTTCAAGCTCTTTGCCGGCACCGAATCAGGGCGTCCCGCACCGTCCACGCCAATTTTCTTCGCGCCCTTTGCGGGTTTCTTAGCGAACTTTACGGTTAAGCTCTTAATTGCCGATGCCAACGCGAGGCAACCCCAGCCGCCATCAGCACCTTGATAATTTCCGCAAACACAAACCAATACAGGCCGTACCGAATCGCCATGGAAAAGGAACGCGTCAGCACGGCCAGCCAACTCAGTCCTCCAGCAAAAAGCACTATTTCCCCGGCAACCGCCGCAAGCGCAGCCCAACCAAAACGCCACAGGCTTTTTTCTGATGTCCGCTCGTAAATCCACCCAGCCACAAACGCCACCAGCGGATATGCCATCAAAAATCCACCCGTCACACCGAACAGATGAGAAATCCCGCTACCCAGAATCGTCGGGCTAAATACGGGAAGCCCAACCGTTCCCTCGACTAGATACAGCGCCAGCGCTGCAAAACCGCGACGTGAACCCAGCAGCAATCCCACCGCAATCACGCCAAAATTCTGCAGCGTCAGCGGAACCGGCGTAAAAGGCAGTGGCACTGTCACCCGCGCGCACAGCGCAACGAACAAACTGGCCCCGACCACGATGGCCGCCTGCTTCGCCCACTCGTTTTTTCGAGCGACTGGCTTTCGATCAACCGCCCGAGCCTGCCCGTCGAGGGATCGGCTCACTGATGTCGACATAACTTTCCTCTCTCTGAACCGCCACGGATGAACGCATCACGCCTCAGGCGGCGAGGAGTGATCGATGCCGCCGGCCTCCGGTCGGTGCGCCGCCGAGCGCCTCATTTGCCGCCGGACCAACATATAAAGTCCAAGCGCAACCGACACCACCACCGCGGTACTGACTCCAAGTATGAGAAACCACCAGAGCATCCGCACGCACGATTAGGATAGCAGATGGGTGGCGATGAACATCGGCATAGAACGAATCCGAGCGATTCGTGGAACGCGGTTCGCGGTTCGCGATAGCGCCCCGCGATCAGTTCTTCTTCGCAGCCTTGGCCAGCGCCTTCAGGCGACCCTCGAAATTCTTTGAGAAGCGTTCCAACCGTTTACGAGCCGTCTTGGTCCGCGTCGCCACCTTCTCGATGTGGCCAAATGCGTCGGGATTATTCGTCTTCTCGCGAAATTCTTTCAGGTACGGATGAATCTTGGCAAAAATAAAAAACATTTCGTCGCTGCATCCCGGCTGCAGGAAAAGCTCCTCGTTGAGCGCGCCGTGCAGCACGAACGTCGCCGCCATATCCCAATAGCCGCCGACCTGTCGAAACCAGGCGTTCTCCTGGCTGGGGAACGCGCTCACCACCTTGATCAACTCGTCAGCGCTCTGCGGCCAAAATTCCGCTGTAAACCAATGCCTCGCCTTACGCATCTCCGCTTCGCGCCGGAGGTCGTAAAGTTTCATAATCAGCTGCGCGTCGTGCGCAGTCGCTTTCTTTGCCATAGCTCGCCTCGTTCGAGTAATACGTTAAAGTACAACTTTAATTTAAATCCAGAATCACCTATATCTTCAGGCTTTCGTGGCATCGACCAAGGCCGACTCCTTGCCCGCCCGTTCGTAATCGCACTCCTTATTAGGACACGCGATCACCGTCCCATCCTTGCGAATCCTCTCCACCAGATATTCATGCCCGCAGTCCGGACACTTCTCCGGCATCGGCTTCGCCGCCGAAGTAAATTTGCACTTCGGATAATTCCCGCAGCCATAAAACGTGTTGCCCTTGCGCGCGCGTTTTTCAACCAGTTCCCCGTCCTTGCACTCGGGGCACTTCACACCAATAAAATTCTGCTTCACATACTTGCATTCCGGATATCCGCTGCACGAAGTGAATTCGCCAAACCGTCCATGCCGCAGAATCATGGTGCGCTTACACAGCGGGCAAGTCTCATCCAGCGGAATGTCAGGCACCTTCTTGCCCTGATCCAGCCGCCGCGTCGTCTTGCAATCGGGATAACCCGTGCAAGCCATGAACTGTCCAAAGCGCCCTCGCTTCAGCACCATCACGCGGCCGCAGTTCTCGCAGTATTCCTCTTGCGCCGTTTCCTGCACATCGGCCGTATCAAGGTCCGGCAGGTTGATCGGATTTTCTTTCGTGAACTTGCAGGTATCCGGATTCTCCTTGTCATAGGTGCTGCAAGCATAAAACGATCCGTGCTTGCCCCACTTAATCACCAGCGGCGCGCCGCACAGTTCACACTTCTCATCCGTGGGCTTCTCCATACGCTTGATGTTTTCCATGTGCTTCTCGGCGTATTTGAGATCCTTGGCGAACTTCTTGTAGAACTCGGTGAGCGCTTCGTTCCCCGTCTGCTTCCCTTCTTCGATCTCGTCGAGCTCTTCTTCCAGGCGAGCGGTGTACTGGAAGTCGAAAATATCCTTAAAGTTTTCAACCAGCAGATCGGTGACAACGAGGCCAATCTCTGTGGGAGTAAACTTGCCGCCGATTTTCTGCGCGTACTGCCGCTCCTGAATCGTGCTCAGAATCGTGGCATACGTGGAAGGCCGCCCAATGCCGCGTTCTTCCAGTTCCTTCACCAGCGACGCTTCGTTGAAGCGCGGCGGAGGCTCGGTAAAATGCTGCTCCGGCAGCAGCGACTTCAGCGTCAGCGCCTGTCCCGCTTCAAGCGGCGGCAGCTTGTGCTTCAGTTCCTCGTCTTCTTCATCCTTATTATCTTTAGACTCCTCATAAACCTTAAGGAATCCGTCGAACTTCATCACCGATCCCGTA
Source organism: Acidobacteriaceae bacterium (assembly GCA_043765355.1). Taxonomy (GTDB): domain Bacteria; phylum Acidobacteriota; class Terriglobia; order Terriglobales; family Acidobacteriaceae; genus Acidiflorens. The sequence goes on from JAYUJG010000151.1 coordinate 12,170, forward strand.
ACGCGGAACCAGTACACATCGCTGCCAACCTTGGCGTCGATATCAACCGAAGTCTGGTCAAAAACAGCGGGATTCATCTGCGAAGCGACGAAGCGTTGCCAGATCAGCTTGTAAACCTTGAATTCATCTTCCTGCAGATACTGCTTAACCAGGTCCGGATGTCGCACCGCCGAAGTCGGACGAATCGCCTCGTGCGCCGCCTGCGCTTCCTTCTTCTCCTTATATGTATTGGGAGCCGCGGGCAGATACTGGGCGCCATATTCGCTGGTGACGTACTCACGCAGCTCGGTAATCGCGTCGGCCGAAACGCGCGTCGAATCGGTACGCATGTAGGTGATCAGGCCGACCAGCCCTTCGTCGCCAAGTTCAACGCCTTCATACAGACGCTGCGCGATCATCATGGTTCGCTTCACGCTGAAGCGCAGCTTGCGCGACGAATCCTGTTGCAGTTTGCTGGTCGTGAACGGCGGAGTGGCATTGCGCCGCCGCTCCTTCTTTTCCGCCGAACGGACAACCCAATCCGCTTTTTCAAGCGCCGCTCGGATCTGTTCCGCCTGTTCGCCGTTCGTGACTTCGATCTTCTCTTCGCCCTTGCCCAAAAACCGCGCGTCAAAAGTAGGCGGCTTGGCAGCAGCCAGACTCGCGTCAATCGTCCAGTACTCTTTTTTCTCGAACGCCTTGATTTCGCGTTCGCGATCGACAATCAACCGAAGCGCGACAGTCTGCACGCGTCCAGCCGAAAGCCCGCGACGCACCTTATCCCATAAAAGCGGAGAAACCTGATATCCGACAAGCCGATCCAGCACGCGGCGCGTCTGCTGCGCATCCACCAGATTGCGATCGATGTCCCGAGGATGTTCAAAAGCGGCCTTGACCGCCTTCTGCGTAATCTCGTTAAAGGTCACGCGCCGTATGCGCGCACCATCGCCAATGTCGTCCGTCTTCGGTTTAGCCTTCGTGCCCTTCTTTCCTTTTTTCTTGGGATCTTCGCCAAGCTCGTCGGCAAGGTGCGCGGCAATCGCTTCCCCTTCACGATCCGGATCGGGCGCCAGGTAGATGTGGTCCGCCGACAACGCCAACTTCTTCAGCTTGGCGAGAACCTTCTCTTTTCCCGGGATCACAACATACTCAGTCTCGAAATCGTTTTCGAGATCGACACCCAGACTGCTCTTGGGCAGGTCTTTCACATGGCCGTAAGAAGCATCGACCGTAAATCCCTTGCCCAGATATTTCTGGATAGTTTTCGCCTTAGCGGGTGATTCGACAATGACTAGACCTTTAGACAATGGTTCCTCAGTTTCGCTGTAATGGAATTGAAGCTAGCACGAATTGGCGGATTGCAACAACTGCGCCAAATGCTGCTGTCAGCTGTCAGCTTTCAGCTTTCAGTGAACTGCCTTCACTTTCTGCATCAAGGATGACAACATTCTTTTGACCTCAACCACGTTTGTCGTGAGCCTGTCATAGGTCGTATTTTGCAAATATTACAGATCACGAACGAGCAGGAGCTGGTATTCGAGTTCGCTTGCAGACCCCATCGCCATCTGAAGAAAACGAGCCATTTCTATATCACCCTTTCGGCAGCAACCTTCTGCGATATTCATTCCGATCGATGCCGAAGAGCGCCTCATCTGACTCGTCAGGCCATACATTTCCTCCCGAGGAAAAGTTCTACTAGATGCGTAGACATCCAAAGTGAGACTGTGTGACTTTTTCCAGACTCGAAGATTGCGAAAACTCTGCACAAAGCACCTCGGTTTTACTGAAAGCTGAGAGCTGATAGCCGACAGCGGCAACTAAAAGCTCTTCACAAAATTCTTCCCCGGCAACTGCCGCACCTTCCCATTCAGCTCCAGCTCAAACAGCGCGGCAAATATTTCCGAGGACGACATTTCGTTCTCCAGCAATTCGACCAGTTCATCGATATGCGTGGATTCATCGGGCTTCAGCAATCGGAGGATCTTACTTTCATGCGGCGAGGTCTTCTCGTCCGGAAATAGAGATGCCGTCTCCGGCTCGGGAGATTCATTCTGCAACGAACTCAGCGCAACCTGCACATCCGTGGGAAGCTCCTCCCACACGTCTTCCCAAGTCGCCACCAGCTTCGCGCCCTGTTTGATCAGCGTGTTCGGCCCCCAGGAATTTTTGTTGGTAACATTCCCCGGAACCGCATACACATCGCGATTCTGTTCCAGCGCCAACCGAGAAGTGATGCGCGTGCCGCTATACTCCGCCGCTTCTACCACCAGCACGCCGGCAGACATGCCGCTGATGATCCGGTTGCGGATCGGGAAATTTTGCGGTGCCGGAAACGTTCCCACCGGAAACTCCGAAATCAATGCGCCCCCAAGCGCCACGATCTGTTCCGCCAACCTCGTATTTTCCTTCGGATACATCACGTCAATCCCAGTGCCCAGCACCGCCACCGTCTTTCCCTTCGCCGCAATCGCACCGCGATGCGACGCCGTATCGATGCCCCGCGCCATGCCACTGATAATCACCAGGCCCCGCGTCGCAAGGTCCGTCGACAGCCGCTCCGCCATGCCGCTGCCATAAGGCGTCGGATGCCGCGTGCCCACCATCGCAATCCCAGGCTGCGCCAGCACCTCGACGCTTCCTTTTACAAACAGAACCACCGGCGGATCGTAAATCTCCTTCAACCGCGAAGGGTATTCAGGATCGCTCAGCGAAATAATTCGCGCGCCCGCCTCACCCGCCTTCGCGCATTCCTGCTGCGCAAGCTCAAGCGATTTCCCCGTTGCAATCGATTGCGCCGAGACCGCACGCATTCCCGTAGCCTCCAACTCCGTCAAGCTGGCATGAAAGACGCGCTCCGCCGTCCCATAATGTTCGATCAACTTCTTGATGCGCGTAGGCCCCAGTCCCTGCGTGAGCGACAGCGCGAGCCAATAGGTGCCCTGCTGCGAAGCAGGATTTGCAGCGGGGGCATCCGCAACGCCAACTTCAGAAACATCGTGAGACCGAGCGCTCGACATGATGGCGCGACCCTAGCCATCCCGCAGCCCGCTGTCAAGGACGCCGCTCACACCTCTTTTGGTATATTCGTAAAGTGATGAGCCGGTTAAAGATCTCGGCCATTTCCTACCTGAATACGGCGCCTCTCATGTGGGATTTCGACCATGCCGAGGCAGGCGCGCACCTGAATAGCGATATTTCCTACACCATCCCCTCGGCCTGCGCCGAGGCGCTGCGTGCGGGCACGGCCGATATTGGCATCATTCCCGCCGCCGCTTACACCACGATTCCGAACCTGGTAATTATTCCCGATGTCGCCATCGCGTCGCGGCGAGCGGTGCAGTCGATCCTCCTGGTAACGAACAAGGTCACCAACGAGACAGTTGATCCGCTGTGGACGCAAGTGCGCACCGTTGCGCTCGATACTTCTTCGATGACGTCGTCCGCGCTGGCAAAAATCCTGTTCGCCCAGTGGCTAGGCGGAGCGCGCGAGTACAGGCCAATGGCCCCAGATCTCGATGCCATGCTGGGCGCGTGCGATGCGGCCCTGCTAATCGGAGATCCCGCCCTGCAAGTCGACCGCACGCGCTACGTCACGCTCGACCTCGCCGAGGAGTGGCAAACACGTACCGGAAAATCATTCGTCTTCGCCTTCTGGGCCATTCGTCAGCAGGCATTAACGGGTCGTGACGGCAAAGCAATCGCGGAGGTCTTCCAGAAGTCGCGAGATCACGGCGTGGTGCCAAGGAATCTAGAAGCCATCGCCCGGGAGTGGGCGCCGAGGCTTGGCCTCACCGTCGACACCGTTCGCGCCTACCTGACCCACAACATCCATTACTATCTCGACCCTCCGTGCCTCGACGGCCTGGACCTTTACTACCGCCTCGGTGCCGAAGTCGGAGCCCTTCCGCCCGCGCCGGAACTTCGCTTTGTTTAGACAGAGTAGCGGGCGGGGGTGCGAGGTACGCCACTTCTCGCGCTTTTCGAGAAGTGGCCTGCCAGGATAGAATTTGTTTCTAGAATTCCCGAATTGGCCGAAAAAGCGGGGTACGTCCCGCCTGTCCCCGGGCTCCGGAAACAGAATGCTGTAAAGTCGTCGTAACGGTCGTTGGGTTTTCATCGAATACCGCAAACTGTGTCTTAACCGTCTGTGTCAGTTCAGGGGACAAGCGCATTCCATGCCCAGCATCGAACAAAATATCGGCAAATGGGGCGAAGATTCCAACTGGCTTAAGGCTGGCGATGAATGGTCTCACGCCTGGGGCGGAGCTTCGAAGCAGTGGCATGGTAGCGTGCTACCCCGTATCCAAAGGTTTCTCCCGGCGTCGACTATTCTGGAAATCGCTCCCGGTTTTGGCCGTTGGACGCAGCTTCTTCAGCCGCACTGCGATCGCCTCATCGGGGTGGACCTGAATGCAAACTGTATCGAGGCTTGCACCCGAAGGTTTCCTGGTTCACCACAATTGTCCTTCCATCTTAACGACGGAAAGTCGCTGGCCATGGTCCCCGACAGCTCCATCGATTTTATTTTTAGCCTCGACTCACTCGTACATGCTGAGGCCGATGTGATTCATGCCTACCTGTCGCAGTTCAATCGTATCCTGCGCCCCAAAGGCGTAGCGTTTATCCACCATTCCAACTATGGAGCTTACGCCGTAGGGGGTGTCGTGATGGCGCTGGGACGCACGCGTGGCCTGCGGCATCTGGTATGGCGGCTTCGTCTGGGGGGTATTCGGCCAAACTACCACTGGCGCGCAGAGAGCATGTCCGCTGCTAGGTTTCGGGCCTCCTGTCTCCAATGCAGTCTGCGCTGCGTTGAACAGGAAATGATCAACTGGGGAGCAGATTTTCTTAACGACTGCTTTTCGATTGCAGTCCGAGCGGACTCCCACGGCTGGCCAGAGGAAACCAGAGTTGTCGAAAACTGTCGGTTTATGGAAGAAGCCGTTCACATCAAGTCAACCCAATAGGTTGTAGTGTTGGCGGGTACCCTTACCCAGTAGTGACCGGGAAATGCAGCTCCGGCTCATCGGTCACTCATCGCCACATTGACTTGCCCGAGTGAGCCCCCTAATATGATCCGTCACGGGACGAGCCTGATTCGTTGAACCACACAGAGTTGATCGGACAAACCATATCGCACTACCGCGTCATCGAAAAGATCGGTGGCGGAGGCATGGGCGTCGTCTATAAGGCCGAAGACACCCGCCTTCATCGCTTTGTCGCGCTCAAGTTCCTGCCCGATGAAGTCGCCAAAGATCCTCAGGCCCTCAATCGCTTTCAACGCGAAGCGCAGGCGGCGTCCGCCCTCAACCATCCGAACATCTGCACCATTTACGACATTGGCCATGAAAACGGACAAGCCTTCATCGCCATGGAGTATCTGGACGGCGCGACACTGAAGCACACCATCGAGGGCCGTCCGCTCAAGACGGCACAACTGCTCGAACTTGGGATCCAGATTTCCGACGCGCTCGATGCCGCCCATGCCGGCGGAATTGTCCATCGCGACATCAAGCCTGCGAACATTTTTGTCACGCAACGGGGTCAGGCCAAGATCCTCGATTTCGGTTTGGCGAAACTCGCGCCCCACGGCAACCATCCTGTGGACGCATCCGCCGCGACGGTGGGCGCCAACGTCAGCGCCGACCAACTCACCACGCCCGGTGCGGCAATGGGAACCATCGGCTACATGTCACCCGAGCAGGCGCGCGGCGAGGTGCTCGACCATCGCACCGATCTGTTTTCTTTCGGAGTCGTGCTCTACGAAATGTCCACCGGCAGACAGCCCTTTTCCGGAGCAACGTCGGCCGTCGTCTTCGAGGCAATTCTCAACAAAGTTCCACCTGCGCCCGTCGATTTCAACCCAAGCTTGCCCGCGCAAATGGAACCAATCCTGAACAAGGCACTGGAAAAAGATCGCGAGTTGCGCTCCCAGAGCGCGGCTGAACTGCGCGCCGATCTAAAGCGCCTGAAACGCGACACCGACTCGTCTCGCCCCGCCGCCAAGAGCTTCGCCACGTCCGCCGTCGCGAGCCGCACCGAAGATCGCACAGAACAGAGTGCAAGCATTCCGGAAAAGAAAAATCGTCTGCTGCCCGCGCTGATCGCTTGCGGTTTCCTCCTCGCTCTCGCCGCCGGACTCGCAGCCGGCAAGCGTCTCTGGGGATCCTCGGCAGCCAGCACGCCGCTCTATCACGAAATCACCTTCCGCCGAGGCGAGATTCGCTCGGCCCGCTTCGCTCCCGACGGACAAACCATCCTCTACAGCGCCGCGTGGCAAGGAAATCCCGCCGAGATATTCGCCGCTCGCCAGGGCACCGTTGAATCGCGCTCTCTGGGCCTCGGCCACGCCGAACTCCTCAGCGTCTCATCAACCGGCGAAATGGCTCTGTCACTAAATAGTCGTCCCGTCGGAACCTGGGTCAACGTCGGCACGCTGGCAAGAGCGCCATTGGCAGGCGGCGCGCCTCGCCCCATCCTCGAAGATGTCGAATGGGCCGATTGGGCCCCCGACGGAAACAGCCTTGCCGTCGTACACAATGTCAACGGCCGCGACCGCCTGGAATTTCCCATCGGCAAAGTTCTCTACGAGGCCAGCGGCGGATGGATCAGCTACCCACGCGTTTCCCCCAAAGGCGACTATGTGGCCTTCATCGACCACGCCAATCAGGGCGACGACGGCGGAGCCGTGTCCATCGTCGATCTCGTCGGCAACAAAAAAAAACTGACTCGCGACTGGTACGGAACAGGCGGACTCGCATGGGCACCTGCGGGTGACGAAGTCTGGTTCACCGCCAGCGAATTGGGAGTCGATCACTACCTCTCCGCCGTCACCGTCGCTGGCAAAGAGCGGCTGGTGACGCGCATTCCCGGCACGTTGGTGGTGTTCGATATCTGGCGCGATGGACGCGTTCTCTTGGCCCGCGCTGGCCGCCGTCGCGAGGT
>JAYUJG010000152.1:0-3977 GCA_043765355.1 Acidobacteriaceae bacterium
TCTCTCGGCAGTGCCAAGTACAATGTATTACTTTATGTAAAGACATGTATTATTATGATAATAAACAAGATAAATGGTGGAGGCGACGGGAGTCGAACCCGCGTCCGAAAATGTTACTGGTCAAGAGACTACATGCTTATTCCAGTTCATGCCCTGGGCATTACCCCCGGACGTTCGCGACAACTGCTCAGAACGGACAAGAAACAATTGGCGCTAGCCTGAGATCTTAGCCTCTCTCCCCAGACGTAGAAGAGAAGAGCAGCCCGCTGTGTGACGTTCGCTCGCCGCCCACGGGCGAAGCGGCGGAGAACGGCGGCCTAACGAATTAGGCTGCGTATGCCATCTGTTGATTGGCAATTATCATTTTGCACGCGATTGCGGGTGTGTGCACCCCGGCATGCCTCTTGGCCGCAAGCATCTCCGTCGAAGCCGGGACGCCCCCACTGGTGGGAATGGCCTGTAAAGAACTACCTCTATTCTGCGGACCCGGCGACCGGAAGTCAAATGCCGACAGATTTAGGATGTGGTTACCGGGGACTGGCGGCGGATTGCGGCCTTCTGCTGTTGGCGTACTGCTCAGGCTCACTACTTATTGCGTCCTACTTATGGCAAGCATTCTACGGATTGCTCTGAGTGCGCCTCGGTCCTAACGTCTTTGTTTTGACTTCTCTGCACACCTCGGCTAACATTGCGCTCGAAGGTTGGGGCATCTTCCACGATCAATCACACGATGATCAATCAGACGATCTCGCACTATCGCATTATCGAGAAGCTCGGCGGTGGTGGGATGGGCGTGGTCTACAAAGCGGAAGACACTCGCCTGCGGCGTTTTGTCGCCTTGAAATTTCTGCCCGAAGACGTCGCCAACGATCCCCAATCGTTGAGCCGGTTCGAGCGCGAGGCGCAGGCGGCGTCGGCCCTGAATCATCCAAACATCTGCACCATTCATGACATTGGCGAGCACGATGGGCGCGCGTTTATCGCCATGGAATTTCTCGATGGCTTGACGCTGAAGCATTTCATCGCGGGGCGTCCGATCGAGACTGACCGGCTGCTGTCGCTTGGCATCGAGATCGCCGACGCCCTCGACGCGGCGCACGCCGAGGGGATCGTGCATCGCGACATCAAGCCGGCGAATATCTTTGTTACCAAGCGCGGACATGCCAAGGTGCTCGACTTTGGCTTGGCGAAAGTGTCTGGTCTGCCGGCTCGCGGCGAAAAAGACGCGACCCTTCCGACGATGGAAGCGCAACATCTGACCAGTCCGGGCACGGCTTTGGGCACGGTGGCGTATATGTCGCCGGAGCAGGCGAAGGGCAGAGAACTCGACAGGCGCAGCGATCTGTTTTCGTTTGGAGCCGTGCTCTACGAAATGGCCACGGGAACACTGCCGTTTCGTGGCGACACGTCGGCTGTGATTTTCAATTTTATCCTGGAGCGCACGCCGACATCGCCCATTCGATTGAATCCTGACCTTCCCGCCGAGTTGGAGCGCATCATCAACCGCGCACTCGAGAAAGATCGGGAGTTGCGCTATCAGCATGCGTCGGAGATGCGGGCGGAGTTGCAGCGGCTGAAGCGGGATTCGGGGTCGGGGAAGAAAGTTTTCGCGGAGGAAGCGCTGGAGGGTGAAGAGATCGGTTCGGTGCAAGCGGCGAGTCAAGTATTAAACCGTCAAGTATTAAATCAAGGATCGGGTTCTAGCTCTCGTCAACGAGCGAGTGGTCCAGGTCAAGCTCTGCCCTCTCCGACTGCGGCTGCGCGGACAGGAGTGTCCGCGCCACACGAGACCGTGGGTGGACAGCCGAGGGCGGCTGTCCCTACGTGGGTTTGGACGGTTGCTGGGTTTGTGGTGGTGGCGGCTTTGGCTGGTGGGGTTTACTGGCGGTCGCATTCGCGGACAACTTTGACTGAAAAAGATTCGATTCTGCTGGCGGACTTCGTTAACACGACTGGCGATCCGGTATTCGACGGGACGCTGAAGCAGGCGCTGGCTGTCCAGTTGGAGCAGTCGCCATATCTGAACATCACGCCCGATCAGACCATCCGCAAGGCGCTACAGTTCATGGGGCGCGGCGCCGATGAGCGGGTAACGGGCAGTGTCGCGCGTGAGATTTGCGAGCGCGAAAATATCAAAGCGATGTTGAGCGGATCGATCGCCGCGCTCGGTAGCCAATACGTCGTCGCGCTCGATGCCACCAACTGTGCGACGGGCGATTCACTGGCCCGAGAGCAAGTGACGGCGGCGAGCAAAGAAGCGGTACTACCCGCAGTAGGAAAAGCGGCGTCCAGCCTGCGGGGAAAGCTCGGCGAGTCGCTGGCTTCGATTCAGAAATTCGACACGCCGGTAACCGAAGCCACGACTTCGTCGCTTGAAGCGCTGAAGGCCTTCGCCGCAGCCGATGCGATGCGCAATGGCGGCGGCGAGGCCGAATCGCTCCCTCTGTTCCAGCGTGCCATCGAACTCGATTCCAATTTTGCCATGGCTTATGCACGACTCGCCGCGGTTTACGCCAACCTTGGCGAAGAAGATCGATCGGTGGAGGCTGCCAAGAAGGCTTTTGATCTGCGCGAACGCGTCAGCGAACGTGAGCGCTTCTACGTTGACGATCACTTCTATACGGCGAGCGGCAACATCGAGAAGGAGAAAGAAAGTCTGGAATTGGCCATCCGGACGTATCCGAACGATTCCAGCCCTTATGCAAACCTGGCATTAATCTACGGCCTTTACTTTGGGCAGTTCGACAAGGCGATCCAACTAGCGAACGATTTCACGCGACTCGATCCCGCTGCGCCGTTTGGTTACGCACACGCCGCGACTGCCTACGTGGCGCTCAACCGTTTGGAGGAAGCACGTTCCACCCTCCAACGGGCCCTGGATGAGAAAGCCGACAACCTATTCATCCATCAACAGCTCTACGAACTGGCCTTCCTGAATGGGGACGCCGATGGCATGCAGCGCCAGATGAAATGGGCCGAGGGAAAGCCTAGTGAATATCTGTTGCTGAACGACGCCGCTTTTCTGGCGGCGGCGCATGGGCAGATGCAGAAGGCCGATGGGATGATCGAGCGCTCTTTGCAGGTGACCGACCGCCTCGGCTTCAAGGAAACGTCCGCGGATATCAAAGCGTGGTGGGCTTTTTCGCAAGCCGAAATAGGGAACTCCGCGAAGGCGCAGGAACTGGCGGCGGCAAGTTCGGCTCTGGCGCATGGCCGCGGCAACATGGTGTCAGTGGCGTTAGCGCTGGCCTTAACCGGAGACGCGGTGCGCGCCCAAACCGCCATCGAAGACCTGAGCCGCCGTTTTCCGGACGACACGCTTCTGCACAATGTAACGATCCCAGAAGTGAACGCGCTGGCGGCAATGAATCGCAAGAAGCCTGAGGAGGCGATCACAGCTCTGCAGGCTACGACTCCGTATGAACTCGCCGCCATCCCGGGAATACTGCCGATTTATTTTCGAGGATTGGCCTACCTGCAGGCGAAGCAGGGGCCGCAAGCCGCCGCGGAGTTTCAGAAAATCATCGACCATCGCGGTCTTTATCCGGTGGGTCCGGAGCATTCGCTGGCGAAATTGGGATTGGGCCGAGCCGATGTCATGAGCGGCAACTCGGCGAAAGCGAAAGCTGCTTATCAAGACTTTTTCGCGCTGTGGAAAGACGCCGATCCTGAAATTCCTATTCTGAAAGAAGCCAAGTCGGAATACGCGAAGTTGCAATAAGCGGAGTCAGCGTTGACGGGCGCATTTCCTGCCCGTGCCCCTCTGTGCGCGAACCAGCACGGCGATAGCACCGCGGGCCATGCCGGCAGGATGCCAGCGCTACAAGAGTCATAATTGTCAATAAATTGTCAAATTCATGTCACTTTCTTCCCCGGAAACATCTCTTTAACCCGATATCACGCTAGAGTTTAGGGGTATGATCAGCCAATCGGGCGACTGGGGGGCAGTTGTGAACAAGAATGTATCTTCGGCGATA
>JAYUJG010000153.1:0-11411 GCA_043765355.1 Acidobacteriaceae bacterium
ATGGAGATGGTCGACCCGCCATTTTTGGGTAGTTCTACCACGGGCTGCTAGGGAGACTCACCTTAGTGCCACGACGATAAGCGGGCGGAGAGAATCGAAAACAAACTGCTGGAAGCAGACGAGTGGCAAATCACCGATTCTCAAGGAGTGCCCTGGACAACGGTGAATACCGCTATCCGATATGTTCTGGAGGGGCGCGAGAAAACCACTGACCCCATCATCAAGAAAAACGCGGATCGCACACTGGCCAAGCACTTGAAGTTCAACTAGGAGCGTTCGACGGACGCGCTAGAACAACGCGAGAACTCGTTGTTCTAGACAGCTCCAGCAAAGGGGCAGTAAAAGGGGCAACTACGATTTCTAGCAGTTCCCTACAAGGACATTACGTAACTCTTTGCGCCGCGTAAGTCCTTGCAACTACGTTGAGTGTGGTGTTCATAACCCAAAGGTCGGTGGTTCAAATCCACCCCCCGCAACCAAACACCGCCCTTCGATCCCACAAAATTGACCGCGGGTTTGAGGCTGCATTCTCGTAGTTTCCGTTGGAACCTGGTTCGACCCTTTTGCGCCAACTAACAGCTTTACAACTGATATTGACCGCCGCCCAAGCTTCGCGATAAAGTTCACAATCAGAGCTTCAGTACTTTCCTGCGCCCCAGGTTTTACTTTTGAATGCGTTCCGCTTCTTCTAGACTCGTCGTCCTTCTTTTTGCGCTGGCCACGCTGGCGTGGGCGGCGCCGCCTCAGTTTTCCATACAGAAACGCGTCGGCCTATGGACCGGCGATCAGTGGGAACCCGCCGTCGCAGCCGATAGTTCGGGCCGCATCTACGTGCTCTATCCCCACTATGGCCGCGTGCGCGATTGCAAGGATTGCCGCGTCCCAACCATGTTATTGGTCGCCAGTAACGACAGCGGCAAGACCTGGTTGCCTCCCCACATCATGCTCGACTCAGGGTCGGGCCAGTTTGACGCTCAGATCGTCGTCGACCCAATCGACCGTCGCACCGTATACGCGGCGTGGCTGCAGGATAGGAAACGCGCCGTGATGCTGGCCAAGTCATCCGACTTTGGCAATACCTGGTCTTTCACCCTGGCCGTCCGCAGCGATAGCGGCGTCGAACTCGACAAACCGACGCTGGCCGTCCGTGGCCAAAATGTTTACGTAGCCTTCAATCACGAAGACGAAGTATGGGTAGCCGCTTCGCAGGACGCTGGCCGCAGTTTCACTCCAACCCGCGTGAACGCCGATAGCCGACCCGGATGGTCGCTGCTCGGCGCCGCGACGGTCGATCCCGCCGGCAATGCTTATCTAGCCTGGGCATCTTATTCCAAAGTCGGAGGCGCGCGCGGCTCGGTCAACCTCGATGTTGCGAAGTCGTCGGATGCCGGGAAATCATGGAGCGCGACTCCGCTCGATGTTTCCGCTGCGGCACCCGATTGTGACAACAACAGCAAGAGCAATAACGAAGCCTGCGGCGAGGGATTTCTGGGCGCGCAAGTCGCGTTGACCTCCGATGCCGCCGGAACGCTTTACGCTCTGTGGAGCGCCGGTACCGCTGCTTTCGGCCCGCAACGAATCTATTTTTCGTCTTCGACCAACGGCGGAGAAAACTGGTTGCCGAAAGTCAGCGTTTCCGCCGCCAGAGCGGGAGCCGAACACGCCTTTCCGACAATCGTAGCCGGCAACAGCGGAGACGTCCGCATAGCATGGATGGATGCTCGTAACTCGTCAATTAAGTCTCTGTATTGGAACACTTACTATCGGAGTTCGAGCAACGGCGGAGCGACTTGGGGCGAGGAGATTCGCGTCTCAAACTACGTGCCCGGCTATCGTTACATCGCTAAAGATGGCTTTCATTTTCCATTCGGCGATTATTTCGGAATGGCCATCGACAGCCACGGAGAAACGCACATGGTCTGGGGCGAAGGGCTGAACTATCAGTCGCCGGGATCGATCTGGCACGCCAGCGGACGATAGATTGGCTCCTCACAAAGACCACCTAGAGTTAGAATTCTCGACCAGCGATACCGCCGTTCGTGAGCGCTATATAGCCTGATTGCAACAGTTGTCCTTGGGAGAGGCCCCCAATGATTCTCAGTGAAAAGTAATTGCGCTATTGGCGGCGCTGCCATATCCGGTGTCGAAAAATCGCGACGGGGTTCACAATCCAAGAATCAAGCGGCCTCTGCAAGAAAAGTGCTTCAGTCCACAATCATCCCGCCCGTCAAATCGCTAAGCCGCTCAATGCGCCGCTCGCGGCAATAGTCAGTCAACTCTTCCACCAGCGTCTCCGTAGCCACCGGATCAAAGTAACTGGCCGTCCCCACCTGCACCGCGCTAGCTCCCGCCAGCATAAATTCCACGACATCCGCCGGAGTGCTGATCCCGCCCATCCCAATTACCGGAATCTTCACCGCATGCGCCGCGTCGTAAACCATGCGCAAAGCAATTGGCTTGATTGCCGGTCCTGACAGCCCAGCCGTCACATTCGCAATTCGCGGACGCCGCGTCTCCGCATCAATCGCCATCGCTACAAACGTATTCACCAAAGAGATAGCGTCCGCGCCCGCTTCCTGCGCCACATACGCCATCTGTGCGATCGAACTCACGTTAGGCGATAGCTTAACGATGATCGGGCGCTTCGCCGTCCGCTTCGCCGTCCGCACAACTTCGTCGAGCAAATGCGGATCGCTGCCAAAATGAATGCCGCCCTGCGCCGTGTTCGGACACGAAACGTTAATTTCGTAAGCCGCAATCCCTTCACCCTGATTCAGGATCTCAATCGTGTGCTCGTAGTCCGCGCGCGTGTAGCCAAAGATATTGGCGAACACGACGACATTTTTCTTCTCACGCAACGCCGGAAGTTTTTCGGCAAGAAACGCAGATGCGCCAATATTTTGCAGGCCGATGGCGTTCAGCATTCCTGCCGCCGTCTCAAACAAGCGCGGCGGCGGGTTTCCCGTCATCGGCTCGCGCGACAGCCCCTTGACGACCAACCCACCGAGCCGGTCAAGATGCACGATGTCTTCAAACTCGACTCCGTAACCGAACGTCCCAGAAGCCGCGATAATCGGATTCTTCAGCTCAATCCCGGCGAAGCTGACACTCAAATCCGGATTGCCAATCGGCGTCATCGCGTCCCTCCACCAGGAGGGGTCAACGCTTGTGGCATGGGCTGCGACAAGGGCTGTGCCGGCTGGGACGACGCGGGCGCCGGCGGATTGAGCCGATGTTGCGCCAGCGCCTCCGTCAACACTCGTCCCGTAGCCAGTGCCGGAGCATTGATCCCCAGCAAAGACGCCAGCGTCACCGCGAGGTCCACAGGCTCGGCATGGGTGCGATAGATTCCAGGCTGAAAGGCCAGCCCATAAAACGCGAGCGGCACATGCGTATCATAAGAAAACGGCGTCGCGTGATCCGTTCCCTTCGTTCCTCCAACTTGAAACGGTCGCGGGATACCCATCACATACCATCCACCCTCGGGCGAATAACTGTGAGCATACCGGCGTCCTAACTCCGTAACTGGTGTCTCTCCATGTGCCAACTGTGACTTAGTGAAGTATCCAGTCAATCCCACCGTCTTCATCGCCTCGCCCGTATCGACCTCGGCGTCGGACTCCCTATGTCCGGCGAATGCTTCTTCGCTCAACCACGCCAGCGGGTAGTCGAAGTCAAGCACGTAGTCGGCTTTCCTGGCGTATTTTTTTGAGAGCAGGGAATTGATCTGTTCCCGCATCCCTTTCGCATCGAGATTGGCCGCCGGCAGACGAAGCGTCTTCGCGAACTCCGGCAAAGGAGCGACGCCGTGGTCGGACGAAAGCGCCATCCACACGTTCGCCATCCCAACCTGATGCCCAAGAAAAGTAAAGAACTCCGCGAGACTCCGGTCGAGTTCCAGCGCCATGCCGCGCATTTGTGGGGAATCAGGCCCCACCTGATGTCCAAGAATATCGTTCGCCGAAAGGCTGATGACCAGTAAATCCGTAGCCGAGCCCGCGCCGAGCTTCTCGTATAAGACGAGTTCCTTGGCGAACTCGAATTGGTAGTCATTGGCGAAAGGAGTCGCCCCGATCACCTCATAAAACCCGGCTGGCGCGCCATCTTTTCCGTTCCGCGGAGCCGTTGACCCAAGAACATTTCCGTTTCCATCCTTCCACTCGCGGTTCCAGAATTTCGCGGCTCGATGACTGCCGTTGAAATTGCCAACCCATTCCGGGAGCGCCGCACGATAGTAAGTCGAAGTAATCCAGTCGCCGCTCTTAGGATCGATCCAATAAGCGCCGTCCCCCGAAAACCCCGCAGGTAATACGGCCGCTCGGTCCTTCAGCGACACTGAGAATACCCGCGCCTTCCCGTACGTGGCCAGCTTCAACTCATCCCCAAGCGTGTCGCTCATCAGGTTGTACGGCGACGCGCCCGGACCCGTCTTACTCGAACCGACAAGTTGCGTCGCATCGTCTTCAACCGAAGTCACGCGCTTCTTTTTCTGCGGATCCCACCACTCGTTCGCCACAATGCCATGTCCGCTGGTGTAGCTCCCGGTAAATAGCGTGGCGTGTCCGGGAGCGGTCCGCGTGTTGGCATAGTCGTAGTTGCAGTCTGAGAAATAAGCTCCGCGATCCAGAAACACGCGGAACCCTCCCTCCCCAAACTGTTCGCGATAGCGTTCAAGGTAATCGCCGCGGAACTGATCGATCACAATGACGACCACAAGTTTCGGATGGGCGTTGTAAGCGGACGCGAATGCAATCGGCGTCAGCCACGGCAAAATCGAATAGAGCGAGATGCCGAGCAAGATCGTGGCGGACAGCCGCCGGGGGCAGAGAGTACGGGGGAGTCTCATCGCGGCTAGTTTACAGGAGAAGGGGAATCCCCAGTAGCGATAACCGTACTCGGCTGTCCCTGCGATCGTAGCCCGTCTCGCGTGCATCGACCCATTCAACTGATACTCTCAAGATACCGATATTGATTTTACGTCGACAGGAGACCGCACCGCATTGCCGCCCATAGTAAACGCACAAGAGATTACGAAGTCTTTCGGAGCGAACCCGCTTTTTCAGAATGTTTCGTTCACTATTTCCGATGGAGACCGGATCGGCCTGATTGGGCCGAACGGGTCCGGGAAGTCTACGCTGCTTCGAATTCTTGCCGGACAGGTTAGTACCGATAGCGGAGAAGTGTCGTTTCGGAAGCGGACGCGACTCGCCTACGTTGAGCAGGACTCGCGTTTCGAGCCGAGAGCCACGGTACGCTCCGTGATCGAGAGCGCGCTTGATCTTTGCCACCTGTCTGGATCGGAACGCGGCGCCCGCTTTGCCGAGACCTTGGGCCGCGCCGGCTTCGAAGATCTCGACGCGCACGCGACCGAGTTGTCTGGCGGATGGCAGAAGCGGCTGGCGATTGTTGAAGCGCTGGTCCAGCATCCCGACATTCTTTTACTGGACGAGCCGACCAACCATCTCGATCTGCCGGGAATTACCTGGCTCGAAGAGTTATTGGAGGAAGCGGCCTTTGCCAGCGTCATCGTCAGCCACGATCGCTATTTTCTTGAAAATGTCACGACCGATATGGTCGAGCTCAACCGGATTTATCCCGACGGTTCGTTGCGCGTTCACGGCATCTACAGCGCATTTCTTGAGAAGAAAGAAGAATTTCTGCACGCGCAGTCCAAACGTCAGGAGGCGCTCGAGAATCTCGTGCACGGCGAGATCGAGTGGCTGCGACGCGGAGCGAAGGCGCGGACGCGGAAATCCAAAGCTCGCATCAGCAAGGCCGGCGAGTTGATGGGAGAGCTGGCCGATCTCAATCAGCGAACGCGCAGCACATCGACGCAAATCGATTTTTCGGCGACGGATCGCAAGACGAAGCGGCTCATCGAACTGCAAGACGTCACTTGCACGATGGGCGAGCGAGACTTGTTTGAAGGGCTGAACTTTATCCTCACGGCGGGAATGCGCGTCGGTCTCGTCGGCCCGAATGGCAGCGGCAAGACTACTTTGCTTCGTCTGTTGCAGGGGGAACTGGTTCCGACCGGCGGCGAAATTCGGCGCGCCGACTGGCTGCGCATTGTTTACTTCGATCAGACGCGCACGCTTGATCCCGATGTAACGCTGCGTCGCGCGCTTGCTCCGGACGGCGACTCCGTCGTGTATCGCGACCGCGTCATTCACGTTGCCGGATGGGCCGCGCGTTTTCTGTTTACCGGCGAGCAGCTTAGCCAGCCCGTCGGACGGCTTTCTGGAGGCGAGCGGGCTCGGGTGTTGATCGCGCAGTTGATGCTGCAGCCCGCCGACATTCTGCTGCTCGACGAACCGACGAACGACCTCGACATTCCGACTCTTGAGATTTTGGAAGAAAGCCTGATCGATTTTCCCGGATCGCTGGTGCTGGTGACGCACGACCGCTACATGCTCGACCGCGTCTCCAGCGTCGTGCTTGGCCTGAATGGAAAAGGCGGCGCCGATACTTTCGCCGACTACGGGCAATGGGAAACCTGGCAGGCGCAGCGCTCGAAGGCGGAAGTGGCGGCGATGGCGAACTCGCAAACGCTGGGCGGTTTTACGTCGTCATCATCTTCTTCATCTTCATCGTTAGCGCCGTCTAAAAAGAAACTCTCTTACATCGAGGCGCGGGAGTACGCTGGCATCGAGCAGCGCGTGGAAGAAGCGGAGCAACTGGTGCAGGCGAAGCGCGCGGAACTTGAAGATCCAGCCAACGCCATGGATGCCGCCCGTCTGGTGAGCGTGCAGGCAGCACTGGACGCGGCCCAGGAAACACTCGACGGCCTCTACGCGCGCTGGGCTGAGCTGGAGAAAAAGAACGGCTGAGTTTGCTCTGGTTGTAGGCTTGGTCTATGACATTGCCATCGCGCTCTTCGTGCTCGATGTTTTTCTGGTCATCGTCGGCTGGCCCGCGTCCTCTCCAGACGAGTCTCTTGCAGAGACCTACGTCGAACCGAAATAAAAAATCGGTGGACTCCGCTTTGGTGACCCATACCAACCGGCTGTCTTCGGCGTCTTCTGGCCGTGTGAAGAGGCTCTGAAATTCCCGCCGCAGGCTGAGCGAATCACATTCCAATCCGTTTTGCGCTTACTTCCGTACTAGCGTTGTAGACGAAAGCCCGTTACCTCTCCGTACCAGCCGTGGCGCCGCGGCTGGTAGGGCGTTGCTCCTGAAGGGAAATCGTCGACAAATCCAATTGCAAGAGGTTGAACCCATGAAGTCCCTGAAATCCTGGGTGGCCCTCGCCACGGCGCTGTTCATGCTGGTACCAGTCAGTATGTTTGCGTCGAGTCATCGCGAGGCTCCCATCACCGCCCTTGACCGCACGGCGGACATAACTGACTGGTACGCTTTTGTCAGTTACAACCATCCCGACCGCGTCACCATGATTCTCAACGTCGATCCGTTTCTTGAACCAGCCAACGGTCCCAACTACTTCCCCTTCGATCCCAACGTGCTCTATGAAATGAAGGTCGATAACAATCAGGACGGAGTGGAGGATGTCACATTCCAATTCCGCTTCAACACTGAGATCCGCCAGCCCGGCTTGTTCACCGGATTTGTAGGCGGCATCGCTGGAATCCCGCAGATCACTTCGCTATCCGGCCCCGGTTCCAAGGGCCTCAGCCTGCGTCAGACCTATACCGTCACCATGCTGAAAAACGGAGTCTCGACCTGCATCAGCTGCGATCAGACGCTTTATGCCGTTCCTTCGAACGTCGGCCCGCTGACCATGCCTGACTATCAAGCGTTGTTTAACCAGGGAATTTACAGCCTGGGCAACAACATGAGTGTGTGGGCGGGCACGGCCGACGATCCTTTCTTCATCGATCTCGGCGCGGCTTTTGACTCGCTCAACTTCCGCATGGGAGTTGGCGGCGTGCTTCCCGCAGCTGAAGACGCCGACGACACTCATAACTACGCTCCCGACGCGGTGGCCGGGTTCAACGTCAACTCCATCGTTCTGGAAGTGCCGATCGCAATGTTGACGGTGGATGGCAAGATCCATCCCGCCGGCGACAAGCAAGCGGTGATCGGGACCTACGGCACGACGTCGCGGCCCAGACTGACGGTGCGGCGCGCGCCCTTCAAGGATCTGAACTCCGGCGCATTCCAGCAGGTGCAACGCGAAGGCAATCCTCTGATTAACGAACTGATCATCGGAACCGGATCGAAAGACCGCTTCAGCATGGACGATCCCAAGAACGATTCGCAGTTCGCGAACTTCGTTCTGAATCCGGTGCTGGCTACGGTATTTGGCACGTTCGGCATCCCGGTGCCTCCTCCTCCGCGCACCGATTTATTGCTGCTGGTGCAGTATCAGGCGCCGATCTGTTCCGGTTGCGGACCGAGCGACGCTGGGCCGGTCGCCGACCTGCTTCGCCTGAACACGGGAATTCCTCCGACCGCGGTCGGAAGCCAGAAACGCTTGGGCTTCCTCGGCGGTGATACGGCTGGATTCCCCAACGGGCGCCGTCCGATCGACGATGTCGTCGACATCGCCGCGCGGGCCGTCGCTGGCATTCTGGTGGATGGAACCAAATACGGGACGCGCATTGGTGACGGCGTCCAGTTCAATCCAGAAGGCTATGGAGCGTCGTTCCCCTATGTGATGCCCGCGAACAACGGGCGCAACTCAACTCACATCGGCCCCGGACAAGCAGGCTGCTCGGGACAACCCGGCGGTATCTGCCCGGTCCAGTAGTCAAACTCAAGTGGCCGCCGGTTGGAGCAGGAAGTAAGCAAGCGGCGGCCACGTTCTTTGGCCAAATTTCCCGTAGAGACGCGGCTCGCCGCGTCTCTCTCAGCCAACACCGCAGCACTATCAGCGGGAGACGCGGCAAGCCGCGTCTCTACGGATTGGATCTAGTTAACGGATTGGAAGTAGTCGACGAAACTGTCTGCCATCGAAATGAGGAACGCCAATGAGAACTAAAATCGCCCTAATGATCCTGACCTTCGTGCTCTACGCCCCAGCGCAAACCGCGCCCGCGCCCAATGCCAAACTTTCTCCGGCGGAGCAGAGCATGGCCGCCGCCCGCAAAGAAATTGACAAAAAGCCGGACCAATTATCCGGCTACAACCACCTCGCCATTGCGCTCTCACGCCGCGCCCGCGAAACGTCCGACATCCTCTACTATGCCCAAGCCGAAGACGCGCTGCAGAAATCACTTGCGCTAGCGCCCGGCAATATGGAGAGCGAAAAAATACATGTCTGGCTGCTGCTTGGCCGCCACGAATTCCCCTTGGCCCTCGAAGCCGCCAAGGTGTTGAACAAGAAAAATCCCGACGATGTCCTCGTCTACGGCTTCATGACCGACGCCAACGCCGAGCTTGGCAAATACGAAGACGCCGAGAAATCAGCCCAGTGGATGCTGAATCTGCGCCCCGGCAATTTGCCCGGAATGACGCGGGCCGCCTATCTGCGCGAATTATTTGGCGACGTCGACGGCGCCTACGAGTTGATGGATATGGCATTTCAAGCCACTCCGCCCACCGAAACCGAAGACCGCGCCTGGATCCTGAGCCAGATGGGCCATCTCCGTTTCGTTGCCGGAAAAACAGATGAAGCCGACAACATTCTGACGCAGGCGCTCATCATTTTCCCTGGCTATCATTACGCTCTAGGAAATCTGGCGAAGGTTCGCATCACGCAGAAACGTTATGACGAAGCGGTGGCGTTGCTGCAGCAACGCTATCAGGCTGCGGCGCACGCCGAGAATCTTTACGATCTCGCCGAGGCGCTGAAATTGGCCGGACGCGACGACGAAGCAAAAAAAGCGTTCGCCGAGTTTGAAACCAAGTCATTGGCGGAATCCGCCCGCAAAGACAACTCCAGCCGCGAACTGGTCTTCTACTACGCCGACTACTCGCATCAGCCAGATCGCGCTCTGGAAATCGCGAAGCAGGAGTTCGCATGGCGGCACGACGTCTACACGCTGGACGCTTATGCTTGGGCGCTGCACGTCAACGGCCAGGACGCAGAGGCGCGCCGACAAATTGAAACCGCGTTGGCCGTGGGAATACGCGACGCCAGGATGCTCGACCACGCGGGTGAGATCGCGTTGAAACTGGGTGACAAGGCGGCTGCCGAACATTATCTCGCAGACTCGGACGCTCTCCACGCCATCGGATCGGAACAGGCGCGCCTCCGTCTCGCCAGCCTCGGTCAGGCGGCGTTAAATCGATAGGTCGTCAGCGCAACGTGTCGCTTCGAAAATTGCATCGACCTAACCCAGACGCCGTATACCAAATAGAGGAGAACAAGTGATTCGTCAATACATCTCGCGATTCGCATTGCTTGTTCTCCTCTTGCTGCCAGTTTCGCTCCGAGCACAGGCTATCCTTTTGAAAGGATACGTAAGCGACCCGCAAGGGAATGCTCTGGTGGGAGCGAGCGTTCAGGTCGTCGGTCACTCCGGTAGCCACCCGAAGTTGACCGCGACTTCCGGAGCCACCGGGCTCTTCGAAATCAAAACCTATTTCACCGGCAACGCTGACATCACCGTCAATGCTTCCGGCTTCCGCGAAGTTACCCGGTCGGTCGATATTCACAACACCGGCAGCACGGAAACCGAAACCGAAATCGAAATCACAATCACAATGACCGAACTTTCCATGCAATTCGAAAGCGTCAGGGTCACCGCCGACGTCAGCGAGCTCGACGTGCTCACTCCCGATCCCGCGATGAAAGTTTTTGTGCGCGAGGATCTGCTCGACGCCAATCCCGGCCGCCCTGGCGCGCCGGTCTCCATTCCCGGATACCCCATCGAAACCGCGTCCAGCGGAATCAAGGCTCCGCAATATTTTGCCCCGGGAGTAGCGGGCGACCATGGCGAGCCGATTGCCCAATTCATCGCAGTCGGCACCTACCTGCTGCCGAATAATCTCTCGGCGAACGCCCACGGCAACGGCTATGCCGATCCCAATGTTCTCATTCCGCAGATTCTCGAAAGCGTCCAGGTCGATGGCGGAGCCTTCAACGTCCGGGAAGGGAATCACGCCGTCAATCTTGCCGCAACCTACGGCTTGCGCTCTCACCTCGATCCGTTTCTCACCATCACCGGAGACTACCGCGATCTCGACTTCACCACTGGATGGAGCCCGTCACCCGATTCATTCGTCGCGTTCGAAGCCTCGTATGGCAACGGCTTTCTCGATCGTCTCGAACACCGCCAGCAATATAAATTCAATGCGCAACGGATTTTCCACGTGGGCGAACATCGGCTGACCGTGCTTGGGCTCGGTTATTTCGGGCGCTCGTATGTTCCGGGACTAGTTCCGATTTTCGGGACAAACCTAAATTTTCCCAACCGGGGCGACACCATCGATCCGCGGCAAAAGGATCAGACCCACACCGCGCTCCTGGCCGCAAACGACGTCTGGCAACTCAGCCGGAGCCAGCA
>JAYUJG010000154.1:0-5788 GCA_043765355.1 Acidobacteriaceae bacterium
AACGTGAAGTGCCGGTATTGTCCGCCGAAGATACTACCCGCGGCACGAGTTGAGCTCTCCCTGATCGTGCCAAGATACAAAATGCGCTCACGACAGCAAGTTGCTTTAGGGATTTGAATAATCGAATATTCAACATTTCACCGCCTGGAACTTGGCGAATTCGTGTCACGCCTCGGAAAGGATCAACCTTTTTATGGCGCAACCAAAAAACGAAGGGCGGCCTGAAGAACGGTCCGCCCTTCCCAAACACTGCATTGCCTTGCAGCCGGTCTTACGGCCGTGTTGCACAGCTTGGCAGGTCAACGTTGACATCCTGTGCTTTGGTTGAGGTGCTTCCCGTGGTCTTGAGGATGCAGCCCCCCATGTCGCCACCAGCCTCGGTCGTTCCCTTGTTTACAGGAGCCGCGCCGATGAAGGTACCTGCTCCGTCATACTGTTGATAGTGCGAGCGCAGGTATAAGAGCCCCGGATCCGTGATCCCCCCCGCTATCGTCTTCTTGATGGGAACATAGTCCGGGACGGACGTAACCACAAACTGCTGTGATTTGCTGATCAGAGCACTTGCTGCTGTCAGCGGCGTGCCGCTGCTCACTAGCCGCAGGATTGACCAGGAGCCGTATGTGCCGTTACGAACATTCGGGAAGGATAGACCGCCCGTCCAAATGGCGTTTTCCGGACACGGAAATGAAGGAATTCCGAGCACCAGGCAAGACGATGGCAGGTTGGCTGCCGCCGGCAATGTGCCGCCGCCCGGCTGACCCGGGTCGCCGCCAGCATAGCTGGCAAAGATTGGGTCAACGCCGTTGAGCTGGATGTAGCCGTAGGAGGAGTTATTGGCGATCGAGGATACGTTCCCGTAGCTGAAGAACGCGTACCCGATTCCGTCCACGCCAAGGTTTGCGACCGAGTTGAGAACCGACTTCACTTCTTCACCCGTACCAATCGCGCGATGCCTTGAGCCGGCACCCGACAAGCATGTCCCCGCTTGTCCGGAGAGCGGGTTGTTGAGAACGGCGTTCACATTGGCTTCCTGACTCACTCCGATAATTCCGCCTGAGTAGACAGTAGGTTTGCGGAAAACTGTGGCTTCGGTGGTGTTCATGGTTCCAGAAAGTGGTTCACGCAGGAAGATGCCAATGCCTCCGGCCGCGAGACCAAACGCGCTGGCATCGCAGTTTGTTCCCGAAAACGCATTTTGCAGCTGTACGTCGGTGGCGCTTTGCAGGCCTACAAGTTGAGTAGAGTGCCGGTCAACGAAAACGATGGGCGCTGCCCCAACCGCCAGAACAGTAAACGCCGGGATCGCATTACCGGAGATGGGATCGTTGCCTTTGATGTTGAATGAGAGCGGGTTAGCTGTCGCCGTGCTTGCCGGATAACCACTCTTGATGGGACTTCCGACATAGTTTGCTTGCGCCAGACCCGCACCCGGACAAACGCCCGAAGCGTTGTTCGAGTTGTACCCCAGACCGTCGAGTCCGTCGCTGGAAGATCCGCCATTCGTGCCGGTGCTCAGTGCGGAGTTCACGCGGCAAGCCGCGAAATTCGCATCCTCCGGACGAATATCGGTCGCGGCTACGGTTGAGGGCGTGCCAGACGTAAAGACAGCCGACACACTGGCCGGAAGAGCGGAGTCGGCACCCCAAAGTACCGTCGAAATCTGCTGCGCCCCGCTCCCCGAAAGATTGGCGGACGTTGCGTTCACGGTGCAATGCGGTTGAGCAAAATAGCAGCGGTCGCCCACGACCGAGTCAACTTTGAGGAAAGCCCATACTTTGGTGGCGGCGGAATTCCAAACGATCCAGATTGTGCCCGCATCCACGTTGTTGGGCACGACGCGAGTATCGGTGAGGTTGACGACGTTCGAAGAACTCGTCCAGTGTTTGGCACCGGCCCCAGCCAGGCTATTGGCACCTAACGCCATCGTCTGCCACATGGCGGATGAGCCCGCGATTGTCACTTGGACCGTAACTGCGGCTTGTGCCGGAGGCACGATCCACACGCTCGCGGCCAGCAGCAATGCCGCGAAAACCAATTTCATACGCAACATAAGATTTATTCCTTTCGCACAGTTCGAATTTCATTGGTGTTTAACGTGTGGCAACACGTCACACGCAGCAACAGTTAGCGTCTGGGTTGCGCTGGCCGCCGCGAGCAACTCAATATTTGACTGAGTGCGTCGGTCGACTCCGCATCCAGGACTCATCGCGGTGAAGTCTTCAATTTCAGACCGAAGTCTATCTGGTCATTCCCATGGCAAAGTTAAGGTTCTGTGACAAGTTAGTGAAAATTCCGTAACCGATCCCGCGTGCGTATAACCGGAGCGGCAATGAGGTCACAGCAAACGGAATCGGGTTTTAAGGACATCGGTTTGCGCAATAACGAATGAGGAAGCGAAAGTCATCAAGAATCTGAAACGAAGATGTCCCGAGAAAATTCACATTGGCTTAACCTTGGCGCACAGACTTCCCAGTTAGAATCCCCGTTTGCCACTGCCATCACACATACATCATTCCGAAGCGATAGGTGTGCAATCCTCCATGCCCCGTTTGTCTATTTTGTCCTTCACTGTTCTGGCATTCGTCCTCATCGCATTTATGAAGAGTTTCGGCCAGGAACAGGGAAAGGCTGCGGCCGACTGTGCAATCAACGGGACGGTCACCGACCAAACCGGCGCGGTGCTGCCAGACGCGAAAGCTTCGCTAACCAAGCCAGACGGGACCAAGATTGAAAGCCAAGTTAACGACAACGGGGGCTACTCCTTCACCGGGCTGACACCAGGGACCTACAAGCTTTTGGTTAGCGCTCCCAATTTCTCCGACATGACTTTTGACAACGTTAGCCTCGCTGCGGGCCTCGAAGTGACCCTTGATGCGAATCTCGTCCCGGCCAGCGCGAAAGCTGAGGAAGTGAACGTGGAATCCGGGGGGATAGGAACGGTGGAAACCGAAACTGGAACCGTTTCCGGCACGATCACGCAAAAGGAAGTGGTATCGATCGGACTCAATGGCCGCAATTTCACACAACTCATCGCGCTGGCGCCCGGCGTCAGCAATCAAACCGGACAAGACGAAGCCAAGGTGGGAGTGGTTGGGAGTGTGAAATACAGCGTCAATGGCGGCCGGGTCGAGTACAACACCTTCGAAGTCGATGGCAGCGACGTGTTAAACACTGGTCTGAATGGGGCCGCGAGCACGCTGATGGTGTACCCGAGCCTCGACGCGATTCAGGAAGTCAAGGTGCTCACGTCAAACTATGGCGCGCAGTTCGGCCGTACGGCATCCGGCACCGTACAAGTCACGACAAAATCTGGAACATCGAAATATCACGCGAATCTCTACGATTTCGCCCGCAACGAAATTTTCAATTCGCGCAATTTCTTCGACTTTGTGGGCACGGCACCGCCTGCGCTCGGCCAACTGTTCGGGCGAAAAATCGGGGGGAAAGCTCCGCTCTACCGGCGGCAGGATTTCGGGGGAACGATCGGCGGCCCGCTCTACATCCCGCGCATTTTTAACACGAAAAAGGACAAGACGTTTTTCTTCTTCTCCGAGGAGTTCCGGCTCGAGAAGACTCCCACAGAGTACAACCAGGCAGTGCCGGGATTGAAAGAACGTGGCTTGATTTTAACGTCGCAGGGCATTCTGAAGAACCTGCAAGTGAACGCCGGAACAGGGGCGGTCTATCAAGACTTCGATTTTACCGATGTGTGCCCGCTCGATGCGGGAACATCATTCGCTCGCGCACAGTTCCCGGACTGTCCGTCGGTTTCCCCCGGGGCAACCGCCGGAACGTTTATCCCCCTGGCACACTTACAAGGAGTGTCGGGCTCGGTCAGCGTGAATAAGAACGCGCTGGCGATCTTGAACTCGAATCTCATTCCATTGCCGAACGCACCCTTTGGTTGTAACTTGAGCGTAGCTAACTTTAATCCTTCGACCCCCGACCCCTCCGACCCTAGCCGGTGTTACGATTCTGCCGTTTCGCCCTCCACCTATTGGCGTGAGGAGTTGTTTCGCATCGATCACCAACTCACCAGCAATATCAAGACTTCATTCCGCTATATCCACGATGCCTGGGACACCAGTGTCTTGACGCCACAGTGGGGAATCGTGCGCGATACGTTTCCCACCGTTCAAAACCGGTTCTTCGGGCCGGGAGTAAGTTTGGTCGCGCGAATCACGCAAACGATCTCGCCCACCTTGCTTAACGATTTAGTCGTCAGCTATGTCAACTCAAATATTACTTTGGCCGATCAGAATGGACCCGGAAGCCCGCACTTCCATCGCGATCCCACGCTCGACCAGCCGCTGGTAATTGACCCATCGAATCCCGGACAGTGCAATCCCGTCCTTAGTGCGGACCCAGTGACCGGGTTCCCGCAATGCGCGATTGGTTACATTTTCAAAAATGGCTTTGGCGGAAAGACGCCGGGAATCCAATTCCTGGGCACGAATGCGGCTTATGGCGGGAGAGGCTTTGCGGTCGATCCCTCCTATATGCCGTGGACTCACACCAATCCAACCTATTCGTTGCGCGACGATGTGGCCAAATCGATCGGCCGGCACACCTTGCAAGTGGGCGCCCAATATGTAGTATCCCAACGTAACCAGACCAACAATGCTATCGGGGCCGCTTCGGGCGACCTACAAGGGCTTCTAAGTTTCAGCAATCTTGCGCATAGCACGGGTAATGCGTTCGCCGACTTCCTGGTTGAATCCAACGCAAATGCGCGCGGCGTTCCCGCTGGATTTATTCAAAGGTTTACGCAGGATTCCGCGCAGCACCGATACTACCAGCGTTACCAGATTGCCGAACCTTATTTTCAGGATGACTGGAAAGTAACTAGTCGCCTTACCCTGAATATGGGCCTGCGAGTCAGCCTGTTTGGCACTTATCGCGAAAAGAACCATAGCGTGTGGAATTGGGAAGCGTCGCGATTCAATGGATCGCGATTTGCCGTGGACCCGATTTATGGTGAGCTGCTGGATAAAAATGCCGGTATCGCGCCGGTGTCATTCGATCCCGCCACGTTCCAGCTGGACCCCGCGGTCGTCAGCGATCTAGGCCTTGTTCGATGTGGCTTTGACCACACACCCGCATCCTGCATGAAGGGACATCTGTTCAACCCCGCCCCGCGTATTGGTTTTGCGTGGGATCCGTGGGGCGACGGGAAGACTTCAATCCGTGGCGGCTATGGCGTTTTTTTTGAGCACGGAACAGGCAATGAAAGCAACACCGGATCGCTCGAAGCGAACGCGCCGTTGACCCTCAGCGCGAGGCCGAGTTACGGCCGCACGATGAGCCGCAGGTCAACGTGGCCGGCATCGAAGAAGCAGTTACGGACAAGGGTTATCACAGCGGCGCGGTGGTCGAGCGGATGAAGGCGTACGGCGTGCGCAGTTACATTCCGGAGAAGAAGCAAGCGGGGGGGCGGAACTGGGCGGACAAAGTCGAAGAGCAACAAGCGGTGTACGCGAACCGGCGGCGGGTGCGAGGCGCGTACGGCAAGAGTTTATTGCGGCGGCGCGGCGAGTTGGTGGAACGCAGCTTCGCGCACTGTTACGAGACGGGCGGGATGCGGCGCTGTCATCTGCGCGGAAGAGAAAACATTCTGAAGCGGCAGTTGATTCATGTGAGCGCGTTCAATCTGAGCCTGGTGCTGCGCCAGTGGCTGGGAGCGGGCACGCCGCGCCAGCTGAACAACCGCGCGGGGCAGGTGTTTTCCCTGCTTTTGCGCTTTCTGCTGTGCCTGGGGCGGGCCGTTTCGCGGATCCCGCTGCACCCC
>JAYUJG010000155.1:0-3058 GCA_043765355.1 Acidobacteriaceae bacterium
TGCGCAAATTGTGGGGACAGGATCTGGTTCCCTATCGTATGCTGCGTCGCGAATTGCCGATGGTCATGGTTTCGCACGCAGCCTTTCCATCTGTGACAAAAACGCGTACGCCAGCTTCACTTTCGAAAAAGTGGATTGCCAACATCCTTCGAAAAAAGATTGGCTATCGCGGCTTGATCTGCTCCGACGATCTGGAGATGGGAGGCGTGCTGGCCGCGGCTCCGATAGAACAGGCGATTGAACAAGTGACGATCAGCCACATCCGCGCGGGCGGTGATCTTGGCTTGATTTGTCATCAGGAAGAATTCATTCTGCGCGCGCATGAAGCGATGGTCCGGGAAGTAGAGCGCGATCAACGATTTGCTCGTCGCGTTGAGGAATCTTCACGCCGCGTTCTGGCGTTCAAGAAAAAAATACTGAGGCAGCGCCGCTCCTCTCCTCCGACCGGCGCCCGAGTTGAAAAGTTGACCCGCCAACTCGGGCAATTCGGCGAAGAAGTCGGACTAGCCACCGTTGCCCGTGAGAGAAAAGAAAAGGATTTCGCATGATTGTTGCCGGCGTGATGAGCGGCACCTCGGCCGACGGAATCAATGTTGCGCTCGTGCGGGTGCAGGCAAGCGGGCGGGGGCGCCCGCTCCACACAATCGTTGCTCATGAGGAATATCCGTTTCCTCCCCCCGTCCGCCGCGCCATCCTGGCCATGATGAACGCGGAACTGGCGCGCGTCGCCGATCTTGCCCGTCTGAATTTTCTCCTAGGCGAACTCTATGCCGAGGCCATCGCAAAGACGGCGCGCAAGCATCGCGTCAAGCTTGACCTGGTCGGTTGTCACGGACAAACGCTCTATCACCAGGGTGCGGCCGAGCGATTTTTCGGACGAAAATTGGCCGTGACCTGGCAAACTGGCGAAGGCGCCGTGATCGCCGCGCGTCTCGGCGTGCCGGTGGTTTCCGATTTTCGTCCCGCGGATATGGCCGCAGGCGGCAAGGGCGCGCCGCTGGTCCCGTTTCTCGACTACCTTCTTTATCGCAACCAAAACGCTAGATCAGACATCGGACGCATCGCACAAAATATCGGCGGCATCGCGAATCTAACTACAATTCCCGCAGGCGCATCGCTCCGGCAGGTGATGGCCTTTGATACCGGCCCCGGCAACATGGTGATCGATGCAGTGATGGAAGAGCTATTTGGCAAACGCTATGATCGCGACGGCCGAGTCGCCGGTGCCGGACGCCCGCTCGATGGCGTGGTGACGCAATTGGCGCGCGCACCGTTTTTCCGGCAGAAACCTCCCCGAACTGCGGGCCGCGAAGAGTTCGGCCGCGAATACGTGAGCCGATTTCTTCAGCTATGCCGCGGAGCCAGCAAGCCCGACGTTGTTGCCACCGCAACGGCCCTCACAGCGAGGACCATTGCCGGCGCTGTTCAGCGATTCGTGCTGCGTCCCCGTCACTCCTATCGCGAAATAATTGTCTCCGGAGGAGGCACAAAAAATCCCACGCTGATGGCAATGCTGCACGGCGAATTAGGCGGGCTCGGCATCGCCCTGCGATTTTCAGACGAGTTCGGCGTGCCTTCGGAAGCGAAAGAGGCGCTGGCCTTCGCCCTGCTCGCGTATGAGACGTGGCATCGACGGCCGAGCAATGTCCCCTCGGCCACGGGAGCGAATCGTCCGGCAATCCTCGGGAAGATATCGTATGCGTGACACCGCGCGGCAAACGCCGATACACGGCATGTTTTCGGCGTCGCTCAGGACATCGCTCAGGACGACAATCCTAGCCGGGATGCTTGCCGCGTGGTTGCTGCCTCTCCTCTCCTGCTCCCAGCCTCCCGACGCCAACACGCTAGTGATGATCATCGAGAGCAGCCCCACCAATCTCGATCCGCGCGTCGGCATCGACGGCCAATCGGAACGCATCGACGAACTCCTGTTCGACGCGCTCCTGACCCGCGACGAGCATTTCAATGTTCAGCCCGGACTCGCCGAGCGCTGGGAAAATCCCGATCCGCTGACCTACATCTTCCACCTGCATCGCGGCGTGGTATTCCACAACGGGCAGCCGCTCACCTCACGCGATGTGAAGTGGACATTCGATTCCTTGCTCCAGGAAAAGCTTCGCAGCACGAAATCAGCGGCTTACCGCTTCGTAGATCATATCGATACACCCGATGAATCGACCGTCGTATTTCACCTGAAAGAGCCCTACGCCAGTTTGCTGTGGAATCTTTCCGAAGGCGCGATCGGCATCGTTCCCTACGGCGCGCTCGACGAGACGACATCGAAGCCGATCGGCTCTGGCCCCTTCAAATTCGTGAGCGCCGAGCAGGACAAAGAAGTCATCCTCGAACGCAACGATAGTTACTGGGGAACGATACCGCGCCTCGCTCGCGTGCGCTTCACGGTCGTACCAGACGCAACGACCCGCGCCCTCGAACTCCGCAAGCGCAGCGCCGATCTCGCCATCAACGCGCTCAGCCCAGACACTGTCGTCGCTCTCGAAAGCGAACCCAATCTTCAAATCGAACGCGGTACAGGAACAATCCTCGCTTACCTTGCTTTCAACACGCGCGATCCACTGCTGCGCGACGTGCGCGTCCGGCAAGCGATTGCCTGCGCCGTCGATCGTGGTCCCTTGCTGCAATACATCTGGCGTGGATTCGCGCAGCCGGCGTCGAGCGTGTTGCCGACGCAGAGTTGGGCCTACGAAGCGACCGCGCCTGCCTTTACTTACAACCCGGAGAAGGCCAATCAAATCCTCGACCAGGCTGGGTACCGCTTGCAAAATGGAGTCCGCTTTCACCTGACGATGAAGACCTCGACCGAAGAATCGACGCGCCTTCTCGCCGCAGTCTTACAGCAACAACTGCGTGAAGTCGGCATCGTCCTCGACATTCGCACTTTCGAGTTCGCCACGTTTCTTGCCGACGTCACGCGCGGAGCTTTTCAGTTTTACTCTCTGCGCTGGATCGGTGGAAACGAAGACCCCGACATTTTTGAGAATTTTCACTCTAGCCGCTTCCCTCCCAAGGGCGCTAACCGCGGCTTCTATTCCAACCC
>JAYUJG010000156.1:0-14765 GCA_043765355.1 Acidobacteriaceae bacterium
TACGGGGCATAGCCCCGTCACCACACGAGTTCACCACACGAGCATTGGCACTGCGCGGTAAACTAGTCCCG
This sequence comes from Acidobacteriaceae bacterium, assembly GCA_043765355.1. Taxonomy (GTDB): domain Bacteria; phylum Acidobacteriota; class Terriglobia; order Terriglobales; family Acidobacteriaceae; genus Acidiflorens. The sequence continues at coordinate 72 of JAYUJG010000156.1, forward strand.
TGAATATTCTTTATGGAATCAATACGGTGGTTGAGGCGCTTAAGGCGCGGGGGCGCAACTTTGAGTGGGTGGGCGTTGCCAAAGAGCGGAAGGACATTCGGCTGCGGCGAGTGATTGATGAGTGCCGCAAGATTGGCGTTCCGGTGCGCGTCTTGTCACGTCAGGAGCTTGACGAGCTTGCGGGCAACACCGCGCATCAGGGATTGGTGGCCGCGACTTCGGCAAAACAATATGCCGATCTCGATGACCTGGTGGCGGCGCGGCGCGGAAAACATTCACTGGTCGTGGTGCTCGATGGCATCGAAGATCCGCACAATTTGGGAGCGATTCTTCGAACAGCAGACGCGGCGGGTGCCGACGGCGTGGTCATTCCCGAGCGCCGGTCGGCGGCGGTTACAGCGGCGGTGGCAAAGGTTTCGGCGGGAGCCAGTGAGCATCTTCCCATTTCCAAGGTGACGAATATCTCGCGCACGCTTGAGGAATTAAAGGCTAAGGATTTCTGGATTGTCGGCTTGGACGAACGCGGCGAGCAGACTTACGATGCGATCGATTACAAAATGCATTGCGCCATCGTGCTCGGTGCCGAGGGCAAAGGCGTGCACGACCTGGTGCGCAAACACTGCGATTTCCTGGTGTCGATCCCGATGCTGGGCGAGGTGCCGTCGCTGAATGTATCGGTGGCGGCGGGGGTGGTGTTGTTTGAGGTTGTGCGCCAGAGGCGGCTCGGCGCATCCAAGAAATCATGAAGCTGGTCGCCACACGCTTCCTCTGTGTCCTGTGCGTCCTCTGTGGTTCAGGCATTTTTGCGGACGCTCTGGACCGCGAGGCTTTCACGGTCACGAAGTACGATCTGGAAATTCGGCTTGATCCGGAACAGCAAAGGCTTAGCGGGCGGGGCAAGATTACGCTGCGCAATGATTCCCCACAGCCGCAGAAAGTTGTGGCACTGCAGGTTTCGTCTTCTCTCCACTGGCGGTCGATTCGCGTAGCGGACAAGGCCGTTCAATTTGTCTCGCAACCCTACACTTCCGATATCGACCACACGGGTGCGCTGTCCGAGGCGATCGTCACTCTGCCCGCCGAGGTCAAGCGGCACGATTCCGTCGAGGTCGAAGTTGGCTACGAAGGCGTCATTCCGCTGGACGCAACGCGGCTGACTCGGGTTGGAGTGCCCGAGGTAGTTGCGAAACACACCAGCTGGGATCAGATCAGTTCGTCATTTACGGCGGTGCGGGGCGCGGGGTATGTGGCTTGGTATCCGATCACAACTGAGTCGGCGGATTTTTCCGAGGGCAATAGTTTGTTTGAGGTTACGGATCGGTGGAGGGCGCGGGAGGCGGCGAGCTCGATGGTCATCCATTTCTGCTCGACGGAGGGTTTTGCGCCGGCCGAGTGGGTGCTTATGGGAGACTTCGTTCCGGGTGGTCGAGGTTTCTCGGTTGCGGGGACCGAGTATTCGCAAAAGACCAGTTCGTGTATCGCACATAACTTCGATCTGATGGGAACAGTGGCTCCGACATTTGCGATCGCGAATTTCAAAAAAGAATCGCCTCCGGGTTTCTCTTTGGTGTCGATTTATTCGCTGGCGGGGCATGAGGCCGGAGCGAGCGTGTACATGCGGGCGAGTGAGCCGGCCTTCAGTTTTGTTACGGGGTGGTTCGGGAAGCCGAGTGTACCGATTGCGGTCGCCGATTTCGCCAATCCGAGTGCCGCTCCGTTTGAGAGCGGCGTTTTGTTGATGGCGTCGATGGCGGCGGAAGATTCAAAACTTGCGGGCATCAATCTGGTTCACGAGTTGGTTCATGCCGCTTTGCCGTCGTCGCGGCCTTGGGTGTATGAAGGCTTGGCGCATTTTGCCGAGGCGATGTATCGGCAGCAGCAAGGGGGGCGTCAGGCGGCGCTCGATTTCCTCGGACAGCATCGGGCGGCGTTTCTTGATTCTGAAAAAGAGGTTTTGGCGGCGTTAGCGAAAAACGCTGGGCAGGAAAGCGCAGGGCGGATGACCTCTGGACAAGCACTGGCCACGACCTTTGATGAAACTTACTATCGCAGCAAGGCAGCTTATGTCTGGTGGATGCTGCGCGACATGGTTGGGGATGCGGCGTTGAAACAGGCCATTGGGAAGTACCGGGCCGCGGACGACAAAGATCCGAAGTATGTGGAGCAGTTGATGGAAGCGGCTGCGAAGCGCGAGCTCGGGTGGTTTTTTGACGACTGGGTGTATCGGGATCGCGGGCTGCCGGATTTTCGGGTGCAGTCGGTGCATCCGTGGAAGACGGAGAAGGGCGTGCAATTTGTCACGGTGACGCTGGAGAACCTGGGCGAGGCGGGGGCGGAAGTTCCGTTCAAGGTGACTTTTGAAGGCGGCGAGATCACGCAACGGATTGAGGTGCGCGGCAAGAGTACTGCCACGACGCGCGTTCAGCTAGCAGGCGCGCCGAGCGAGGTCGGAGTAAACGATGGCAGTGTGCCGGAAAGCGATTTCGCGAATAATGTGTTCAAAATCGTCGAATCTTCGCAATAGGCATCCATGAAGCTCTCCGCAAATATCTACTAATTTATAGCTATATCTATCAATTTCACCGTAGGAGTCATTCTAGATTGGTATAAATTCTCGGGGAGAGAATTTATCATCGGACGTACCTTCATTCGGCTTAGGTGAAGGCGACTAGCGCTTGCAACTTTGCCAGCGCTGCTCCGGAATCGATGGCGCTGGCGGCTTGTTGAACGGCATCGCGCAAGTGATCGGCTCTTCCAGCGGCTACGAGCGCGGCGGCGGCGTTTAGCACGACAATGTCTCGGCGTGCCGACTTCTCTCCCTGCAAAACTCCCCGGATCAAACTTGAGTTGAACTGGGCGTCTCCGCCGGAGATGTCTTTGAGTGTGGCTCTTTGGAAGCCGAATTCTTCGGGCGTGACTTCGTAGGTGTGGACTTGTCCGTCGCGGACTTCGGCGATGCGCGTGGGGCCGGTGATGGTGATTTCGTCGAGGCCGTCGAGGCCGTGGACTACCAGCGCGCGGCGGAGGCCCAACATGCTGAGCGCTTCCGCGAGTTTTTCCACGAGGTCGGAGGAATAGACGCCGACGACCTGGCTCGTCGCGCGGGCCGGATTGGTCAACGGGCCCAGCAAGTTGAAAACCGTGCGCAGATGCAACTCGCGGCGGGCGGTCTGTACGTGCTTCATTGCCGAATGCATGGTGGGCGCGTAGAGAAATGCGATTCCGACTTGTTCGAGACACGTAGCGATCTGGGCTGGGGGCAGGTTTATGTTTACGCCGAGCGCTTCCATCACATCGGCGGAGCCGCACTTTGAACTGATGCTGCGATTGCCGTGTTTGGCAACGCGCACGCCTGCTCCGGCAACGACGAAGGCGGTAGCTGTCGAAATGTTGAAGGTGCCGCTGGCATCGCCGCCGGTGCCGCAGGTATCGACGAGGGCGTCGCGTCCGGTGCCGCTGGCGTCGAGGACTGAGCTCGCGCTGAGCTCCAACGGAATCGCGGCGGCACGGATGGCTTCGGCAAATCCCACGATCTCTTCCACGGTTTCGCCCTTCATGTGCAGAGCCACCAGCAGGCCGGAAATTTGGGCGTCGGAGCATTGGCCGGTGAGAACCTCGGTCATGACGGTGCGCGCTTGTGCGCGGGTGAGCGACTGGCGGTGATTGGCGATGCGATCTAGGGCTTCGAGGATCACAGAGTTCCAAGCTACAGCAGAAATGAGAAGGGTTTGAAACTGAATTCGATTTATCTCCGCAGCGAACCGTGCGCATACCCCGTGAGGGCTGCTTAGACGCCGACGAAAGGCTTACCCACAGGGTACACGGAGACGCACAGGTGCCATCCGAGGGCTAGTCGGAGCCTGCGTCAGTGTTGCTCGCCGTCGATCTCCGCCAGACGTGCTCGGAAGCGATAGCGCCAGCTTTCGGGCAAGGTTTTGACGTGCAGCGATCGTCGCAGAGTTTCGCGGTCGGGATGCTTCGCGGAGTAGATTGCGTTGACTTGCGCGATGGTCAGGGTCGGGTCTTCTTGTTCCAGGAGATCGAATGCATCGCCCGCGCCGACTTCCCCTTCTTCGATCACCGAGAAATAAAAGCCGGAGCGGCCGCTGCGCAGGGATCGCGCGATGATTTCGTTGCCTTGGAATTTTGCCGCGAGTTTGAAGCAGGGCAGCCGCGGCGTCGTTACCTTGACCACCGCGGAGCCTAGCCGATAGCGGTCTCCAACGGAGACATCTGTTTCCAGAAGACCGGCAATGGTGAAGTTTTCACCGAATGCTCCCCAATCGTGAACTGGGGTTGTGAGTTCGGCGTTCCACGCTTCGTAGTGCTCGGAAGGGTAGGCATAGACGGCCTTGTTGGGGCCGCCGTGGACGGTGAGATCGGCTTGGCGGTCGCCGTCGAGGTTGGTGGTGCGGAGCATCACTCGGCCTTCAATCGGGTCTTTGAAGATACCGGTCTCGAAGGTTTCGCCTTGCCAGGTGAGCGGGCGCGGCAGGCCGACGTTGAGCGAGATGAGTTTCATCTATCTATCTGACGATCGCGATGCTTGAAAAGATGCAGGCTTTGATTTTGCCTGAGGTGTGCCATATCGTTTCTGTGCACTGCGCCTCCGGCTGCTATTGCGCCGCAGAGAGTTGTTCCGCTGCAGAGGGAGACGCGGCAAGCGGCGTCTCTACGAAAGAGCGTTGACGCGGCTTGGACGATTGTGCGCTCGTCTTATAGAATCAAGAGTTTGCTGGACTGCATTGGTATCCGCAAGCGGGATTCTTCAAAGTCGAAGTTGGAATCGAATCAGTACGCTGGTTTGGAATCACTATGAAAATTCATGAGTATCAGGGAAAAGCGATTCTGAAGAAGTATGGCGTGGCTGTGCCGCGGGGTGCGATGGCGACAACGCGCGAAGAGGCTGAGGCTGCGGCGAAAGAGTTGCTCGGGTCGGGCGCTACGGGCGTCGTAGTGAAGGCTCAGATTCACGCGGGCGGACGTGGCAAGGGCGGCGGCGTGAAGATCGCGAAATCCGTGGACGAGGCGGGCGAGATTGCCGGCAAGATGCTGGGGATGACGCTGATCACGCATCAGACTGGGCCGGAGGGACGCGTGGTGCGGCGGCTCCTCGTAGAAGAGACGTTGCCGATAGAGAAGGAACTTTATCTCGGGATTCTGGTGGATCGGGGCGAGGGCAAGCCGGTATTCATGGCTTCGGCTGCGGGCGGCATGGAGATTGAGCAAGTGGCGGAGGAGAATCCCGACGCGATCTTGAAACAGTACATCGATCCGGGGATGGGGCTGGAGCCGTTTCAGGCGCGCAAGATTGCGTTCATGTTGGGGCTGAAGCCGGCGCAGATCAATCCCGCGGTGCAGTTTTTGACGGGGCTCTATCGCGCTTTTCTGGAGACGGATGCTTCGCTTCTGGAGATCAATCCTTTTATTACATGTACCGATGGGCGGTTGTTCGCGCTTGATGCCAAGGTGACGTTTGACGACAACGCGCTGTTCCGGCACGCGGACCTGCGCGAGTTGCGCGATGTTACCGAGGAAGATCCGCTTGAGGTTGAGGCTTCGAAATACAACCTCAACTACATCAAGCTCGAAGGCAGCGTCGGCTGCATGGTGAATGGCGCCGGGCTGGCGATGGCTACGATGGACATCATCAAATATGCGGGCGGGTTACCGGCTAATTTTCTCGATGTCGGCGGCGGGGCCAACTCGGAGCAAGTTGCGCACGCGTTTGAGATTCTGCTTAGCGACAAGAGCGTGCGAGCGGTGCTGATCAATATTTTTGGCGGGATTTTGCGTGTGGATACGCTGGCTGCGGGAGTAGTTGAGGCGGCGAAGAAGACGAATCTGCAACTGCCAGTCGTGCTGCGGTTGGAAGGCACGAATGTTCAGGAAGGCAAGAAGATACTGATGGAGTCGGGACTGAATTTTGTGATCGCCGAGAACATGAAGGACGCCGCCGACAAGGTGGTGGCGGCGGCGAAGTCCGCGGCCTAAGTTGGTCGTGTGGTAACGGGGCTTTGCGCCGCGTTTACGGGGCAAAGCCCCGTCACCACACAGGCACACAAGCGGAGCATTTTGGAGATTACGTATCTATGGCAATTTTGGTTGATAAGAAAACTCGGTTGATTGTGCAGGGGATCACCGGGCGCGAAGGGACGTTTCACGCCAAGGCTTGCGCGGCTTATGGGACGCAGGTGATGGGCGGCGTGACTCCGGGTAAGGGCGGAACCACGCACGAGGGATGGCCGGTTTTCAATACGGTGCAGGAAGCCGCGGATAAGACGGGCGCGAATGCCACGGTGATTTTTGTGCCGCCGCCGTTCGCAGCCGACGCGATTATGGAAGCGGCTGATGCCGAGATCGAACTTATTGTTTGCATCACCGAGGGGATTCCGACGCTGGATATGGTGCGCGCGTGGGAATTTTTGCAGACGCGGCGCTCGCGGCTGATTGGGCCGAATTGTCCAGGGATTATTTCGCCGGGCAAGTGCAAGATCGGGATCATGCCGGCATCGATTCATAAAGAGGGGAGTGTCGGGATCGTGTCGCGTTCCGGGACGCTGACTTATGAGGCGGTGCATCAGCTTACGCAGCGCGGGATTGGGCAATCAACGGCGATTGGGATTGGCGGGGATCCGATTATTGGTACAAATTTTGTGGATGCTCTGGATTTGTTTAATCGCGATCCGCAGACTGAAGCCGTGATCATGATTGGCGAAATCGGCGGTAGTGCGGAAGAGACGGCGGCGGAGTTTGTCAAGGCGTATATGAAGAAGCCGGTGGTGGGATTTATTGCGGGGCAGACGGCGCCTCCGGGGCGGCGCATGGGGCATGCGGGCGCGATTATCTCGGGAGGCAAAGGGACGGCGGCGGAGAAAATTGCGGCAATGGAAAAGGCTGGCATTCGGGTTGCGAAATCGCCGGCTGACCTCGGCGAGACGCTGGCGGCGGCGCTGGGGGCGGGAGTAACGCGCTGAGGTCTTTCGACTCCGCAAGAACTTCACTTGGTGAAGTTCTTGCTCCGCTCAAGATGACATATTGAAGACTATGTGCTTGCGACTCGCGACTAAGGCTAACGACCAAGGACTGACGACCGACTTATGAAAACACTGCAACGTACGCTGACTATCATTAAGCCCGACGCGGTTAAGAAGAACGCGGTCGGAGATATTATCGAACAATTTGAGAGGAATGGTTTTCGCATTCTTGCGATTAAGATGCTGGAGATCTCGCAGCATCAGGCGGAGCAGTTTTACGCTGTCCACGCTTCGCGGTCGTTTTACAGTTCGCTCACCACCTTCATGTCGAGTGGGCCGATTGTGGCATTGGCTTTGGAGAAGGAAAATGCCATTGCCGATCTGCGCAAACTGATGGGGGCTACGAATCCGGCGAGCGCGGAGGAGGGGACGATCCGCAAGAAATGGGCCAGCAATATTGAGCACAACGCGATTCACGGGTCGGATGCAGATGAAACGGCGCGCTTCGAGCTTAGTTTCTTTTTTGCGGGATACGAATTAGCGCAGTAGGAAAGAACTCAAAATGCCTCTTGTTCAAGTGACAATGCTGCAGGGCCGCACGGCCGATCAGAAACGGAAAATTGCTGAGCGTATTACCGACGCGATGGTGGAAGAAGCGGGGGCGCGGCGGGAAGCGATTGTGGTGACGTTTGTCGAGCTGTCGAAAGAGAGCTATGCATCCGGAGGCGTGCTGATGGCGGACAAGTAAAGGCTCTCATCCCCGGCACAGAGCGCGGTCGCGACGATTGCTTGTCGACCCGGGGTCCGACATTTTGCCGCAGCTGACGGTTTCGCGGGCGGGGGTGCCCGCGCCACCTTAGCTTTAGCCCAGGGGTTCGTACAAATGGCCTTCGGTGCGGTTGCCTAGTTTGGGCAGATCTTTTTTCGCCAATTGCAGGAAATGTGCTGAGGCGCGGTGCGCTTCGAGCGCGGCATCGTCTTTGTACTGCTCGTAGACGAAGAAGCGACGCGGGTCGGTCTTGTGCTTGTGCACCTGATAGATCAGGCAGCCCGGTTCTTTGCGCGACTCGGCGGTTAGTCTTTCGAAGATTGCCATGACTTCGGACTCGCGTCCGACTTTTGCCATCCAGGTTACGGCCAACACCACCATCCAATCGCTCCGTTCTGTGCCCTCGGGGGCTAAAGCCCTTGTGGTTATTGTGTTCGAGCGGCACGGCTGAAGCCGTGCCCTTCCCAAAGCAATTCTAATCAGTTAGTACCAGTCGCGCTCTTTAGTCCCAACGCGCTGACGAAGTCGGGCACTAAAATTGTTTGCTCGCGATCGGGGCCGGTTGAGATCATTCCGACCAGCGCATCGGTTTGTTTTTCGATGAAGTCCAGGTATTCGCGGGCTGCTTTCGGCAATGCCTCGACGGTGCGAATTGACTGCGTTGGAGTGGCCCAGCCGGGCATGTTGCGGTAGATGCATTCGATGGTTTCGTATCCGCAGGCCTGCGCTGGAATCTCGTCCGTTTTTTTGCCGTCTACTTTATATCCCACGCAGACTGGAATCTCGGTTAGATGATCGAGCACATCGAGCTTGGTGACCACCAGCCAGGAGATTCCGTTGATCATGCCAGCGTAGCGGAGCAGGGGCAGATCGAGCCAGCCGGTGCGGCGGGGACGTCCGGTGACGGCTCCGAATTCATTGCCGCGTTTGCGCAGGTCGTCACCCTGGGCGTCGAGCAGTTCGCTCGGGAACGGGCCGCTGCCGACACGAGTGCAATAGGCTTTGGTGATGCCGATTACGGTATCGATCGATGTTGGAGGCACGCCGGTTCCGATGGCTACTCCGCCCGAGGTGGCGCTGGACGAGGTGACGAAAGGATAGGTGCCGTGATCGATGTCTAGCATCGTGCCCTGCGCGCCTTCGAAGACGATGGACTTGCCTTCGGCGAGCGCGCGGTTGAGCAGGAGCGCAGTGTCGCGGACCAGGGGCCGGAGTTGCTCGGCGGCGTCGGCGTATTCGCGAAACATTTTGTCGGCGTCGAGCGGGTCTGAGTTGAAGAGCGCGTGCGCGATCATGTTTTTTTCGCGACAGGCGTTCTCGATGTGGGTGCGCAGCAATGTGGTGTCGAGCAAGTCGGCGACGCGCAGTCCGCGGCGCCCCATTTTGTCTTCGTAAGACGGGCCGATTCCGCGCGACGTGGTTCCAATCTTCACGCGGCCGGGGGCGTTCTCCGAGCCGAGCTCCATCATGCGATGGTAGGGGAGAATCACCTGGGCGCGGTTGGAGACGAAGAGATTGCCGTCTACTTTTACGCCGGCGGCGCGCAGGTTGGCGACCTCTTTCAGAAAGGCGAGCGGATCGATCACGACGCCATTGCCGACGACGCTGATGCACTCAGGGCGCAGGACTCCGCCGGGCACTAGTTGCAGGACGAACTTTTTCCCGTTGATGATGACGGTGTGTCCGGCGTTGTGTCCGCCGGCGTAGCGGGCCACGACCTCGAAGGTCTGAGTGAGCACGTCGACGATTTTGCCCTTACCCTCGTCGCCCCATTGGGCTCCTACGATGACCGCAGTTCTGCCTCTGCTCGTCTTGCCGTTATTCAACGCAAACTCCAAATGATTATTTTGCGGTCGTAACCGCCCCGGGGTCGCACACACACGGATTGCGCCAGCGTTGCTGAATAGACTGGAAAGCTGGGAAGATCGGCGTTTCTGGTGTGTACGCTCTAGCATACCGAATCGGGCGGCGGAGGAGCAAACGGGGAGGAAGCGCAATCAGCACTCGGTATCAGCAGTCTGGTAAGGAGCAATCTCGTTTCGCAGGGATGGAACGTGATCTTGTATGCTGACTTGGTGCCTGAGCTTCCTGAAGTTGAAACGATTGTGCGCGGGCTGCATTTGCGGGTTGCTGGGGATTGCATTGAATCGGTGTGGATCGGTTCCCGGAAGCAGCCGCTCAAGTCTCCGGCCGGGGTGATTGCGGCGACGCTTGAGGGGAAGCGGATTGTGCGGGTGCATCGGGCGGGCAAGCATATCGTGGTTGATCTGGAGGGAGCGGCTGGGTCGACCCTGGCTGCTTCGCCGCGGACGTCGGTTAAGTTCGGCAAGGGGCGTGATCGGCGCCAGACGCGGCGAGCCGCGTTGCTACAGCGGCATTACGATCGGAGCGCGCAGTGGATTGTGCATCTGGGGATGACGGGGCGGATGGTGGTTTGTGAGGCTGCCGCCGAGATTGCTAAGCACACGCATCTGATCGCGCGGCTGGGCTCGGGGCGCGAGTTGCGGTTTATCGATCCGCGGATGTTTGGCAAGCTTAGCGTTTATGCCGGCGGATTCGACCCTGGGGGAGTGGAGCCGCTCGAAGTCAGCGAGGAGTGGTTCGTGGCGCTTTTTCGCGGGCGCAAGACTCCGATCAAGAGCGCGCTGCTGAATCAGAAGTTGCTGCGTGGCGTGGGGAATATTTACGCTGACGAATCGTTGTTTCGGGCGGGGTTGCGGCCGCGGCGGCGGGCGTCGTCGATTACGCGGGAGCAGTTGGGCAGGTTGCACCGGGCGGTGCAGGAAGTATTGCGCGAGGCGATTGCCCTGGGTGGGTCTTCGATTTCCGACTACGTGGATGTCGATGGGGAAGAAGGATTTTTTCAGCTGCAGCACCGGGTGTATGGGCGGGAAGGGGAGCCGTGTCTGGTGTGCGGGACGGCCGTCAAGCGGGTTGTGTTGGCTGGGCGCAGCAGTCACTATTGCTCACAATGCCAAATATAGCCCTAATAGAACGATTTAATATTGACGGATGCGCATCGTCCCTGTAAAAAAGGTCAAGCCTAGAAAGGCCTTTTCGAACCGGCTACCGAGTCATTCGTGACCGAATGATTCGTAACCGAATGATTCGTAACAAAGTAATCCTATGAATAAATTTTCAATTGGAGTGGACCTCGGCGGCACCAACTTGCGCATTGCGGCAGTGGATGAGCAAGGCGCGTTGGTCGAAAAGGTCACGCTCGGGACCAAGGTTTCGCTGGGACGAGACCATGTGATCGGCGACATGTGCGATGCGATCCAGCGGCTGTCGGATAAATTCAAGAGCTCGGCTCCACTGCTGGGGATTGGAATCGGCGTTCCTGGCATCATCGACATGCAGACCGGATTGGTGCGCGAATCGCCGAATCTGCCGGACTGGGTGGACTATCCGGCGCGGGCGGCGATTGAGCGGCGACTGAAGACGGTCGTGATCCTGGAAAACGACGCCAACGTCGCGGCGCTTGGCGAAAAGTGGCTGGGAGCGGCCAGGGATTTTCAGGACATGGCGATGCTGACCCTGGGCACGGGAGTTGGCGGTGGATTGGTTCTGGGGGGCTCGATTTGGCGTGGAGCGAATGGGATGGCTGGGGAGTTTGGGCACACGACAGTGGATCCGGATGGCCAGCTTTGCGGATGCGGGAATCACGGATGTCTGGAGCAGTACGCATCGGCGACGGCGGTGGTGAGGCAGGCGAAGGAAGCGATCGCAAAGAACAGTTTGTCGGCGCTGGCGGGTGCGGCGAACTCAGATCCGGAGTTCAGCGCGAAATCGATTTACAATCTTGCGATTCAGGGCGATGAGGATGCGCGGCGCATCTTCCGCCATGTCGGGCGTTGTCTGGGGATTGTGCTTTCGGCGATGGTGAATTCCTTGAACCTGCCGATTTACGTGATCGGCGGCGGCGTATCGAGCGCGTGGGACGCCTTTTCGCCCGCGATTTTCGAAGAATTGCGAGCGCGTTCGATGGTGTATGCGGCGACGGCTCCGCACGATCCTTCCGCGAGCAATCGTGGAGCCTCGGCGCATGTGGAGGCCGGCCCCGGGCACAAGACGATTGTCACGCGAGCGTTGCTGGGGAGCGATGCCGGATTGTATGGCGCGGCGCGGCTGCCGATGATTTCGGAAGCGCGAAGCTAGGGGTTGAGAGTCGCGCGAGTTGTTACCGCAGCGGCTAAAGCCGGACATCGAAACGATGGATGGATCGCAGCGGTAAACCGCTGCGCCGCCAAAAATCCAAATCGAATCTTTTCTTCTAAACCAGTCCCGTCAAATCAGTTTTATTTGGAGTGCTTCTGTTGCCTTGTTAGTTGGGCCGCCGCCTCGGTGCGCGGAACGGCCGGTTTGCTGGACTTCCCGAAGTGCGTGGTTTCGATGACCGCGATGGCGGCCTGGATGACCGTCCAACGAATGACGGCCTGTCGGTTGGCGATGGTCTAGGTGAACGCGGTGCGAACGACGGTTTGCCGGATGCCGACGGCTTGGGTGAGCGTGGTGCAAAGGTTGGTTTTGATGAGTACGAGGGCTTGGCCGAACGTGTTGGGAACGATGGCCTGTCCGATTGCGGCCTTGGGGAACGTGGCGCGAATGACGGCTTGCCGGAGGGCGACGGCTTAGGCGAGCGTGACGTGAAAGCGGGTTTGGATAAGTGCGCTGGCCGGGATGGGCGCGATGCAAAGGATGGCTTCTCAGAGCGCGGCGGCAGGGGCGATCGCGGTGCTTTCGAGAATTTCGTTGCGCTCTTCGTTGCGCTGGATGATTTCGCGAATTTCACCGGTGGGGGCATGCGGCGCGGCTTGACAGCAGCTTTCGGCGGGCGGAGTTGAATTTCGGGCGTGGGTGGACTGGCAACTCTTGTTCCCGACGCGGACATCTTTAGTTTCGCCACTTCCAGCAGAGTGAGGTTGCGATAATCTCCCGGCGGCACGTCGAGCGCCAGGGGGCCGTACTGCACGCGGCGAATTTTTTCCACGTGATGGCCGACTTCTTCAAACATTTTGCGGACCTGGCGATTGCGGCCTTCGATGATGGTGACTTCGAGCCAGGGGTTGTCGCCTTCGCGGATGAGGCGGATTTTCGCGGGAGAAGTGCGCACGCGGCGTCCGCCTTTTTCGGCGATGGAGACGCCGCGGCGAAGTTTGTCGAGCTTGGTTTCGTCGGGCTGGCCGGCGACTTTCACGACGTAAACTTTCGCCACATGAGAAGCGGCTTTCATCAGGCCGTTCGCGAGAGCTCCGTCGTTGGTCATGAGCAGAAGGCCTTCGCTGGCCCAGTCGAGGCGGCCCACGGGATAGACGCGGCCTTTTACTTTCTGTATGAGGTCCATCACGGTCGGACGTTTTTTATCGTCGCTGACGGTGGTGACGTATCCCTTGGGCTTGTTGAGCATGATGTAGGTGAAGCGCTCGGGACCCTGGAGCAGTTTGCCATCGACGCGGATGTGGTCGGTGTCGGGATCGGCTTTGGTGCCGAGCTCGGTGACCACTTGACCGTTAACGACGACGCGGCCGGAGGTGATGAGTTCTTCGGATTTGCGGCGGGAGGCAATTCCGGCGGCGGCGATAATTTTTTGCAGGCGTTCGGCTGGCATGACAGCTACTCCGATTCGGCGCTGACTGGCGCGGCGGGATCTTCTACGGGTTGGTGGTCTGCGGTCTCGTCGATTTCGCCGGCGGCTTCTGTTTCCGGGGCATTGGGCTCTGTCGCTGCTATCGGAGACGCGGCTAGCCGCGTCTCTACGGGGGAATTGTTTTCAGACTCGATCGACGGCGCGGTTTCGGTAAGAGGCAAGTCGTTTTGGAAGGATTCCGCCAGGAGTTTTTCGAATTCTTCCATACTGGGGAGTTCGTTGACATCTTTCAGTCCGAAGCGGAGCAGAAATTCCCTGCTGGTTTTGTAGAGAATGGGGCGGCCGATAACGGCTTTGCGGCCGGCGGTCGTGATGAGTTTGCGGTCGAGCAGGGTGGCGATGACGCCGCCGGAGTCCACGCCGCGGATCTCGCTGATTTCCGGCACGGTGACGGGCTGCTTATAGGCGACCACAGCGAGGGTTTCGAGAGCTGGCAGCGAGAGGCGGATGGGTGGCTTCAAGCTTTTGGCGAAGGCGCGCACCGCGTCATGCTGCTCGGGCTTGGTGGACATGCGGTAGCCGCCGGCGACCTGGCGAATTTCGATGCCGTGATCGGCGGAACCGTACTCGGCGAGCAGTTCCTCGACGGCGGCGCGGACCTGCGATTTGATGGCGGCATCATCGGCGAGAGGGTTTTCCGCGACGATGCTGTCTTTGGCGAGTTGGGACAACGGCTCCAACCCGATGGGATTTTCGGCGGCGTAAATGATGGCTTCGAGTTTGGCTTTGAGGCTCATGTTTTCAGGGTGGAGCGAACGGGCTCATGGCTGCGAGTCACGCGCAACCATATCAAATCATCGGCAGTCGTCTCATCTCCAGTCGTTTCATCTCCAATCTCATCTCCAATCGTCTTATTAATCGTCTCATTTGCAATCGTCTCATCCCCAATCGTCTCATCTCCAGTCGTCGCGAACGGCTGCCTGCTCCGCCATCACCTGGTCAAAGTGGGCGTGCTTGCGCACCAGGATTTCTCCGAAGACTGCTTCCTGCCGCACCTGGATGGCCTGCAGACGAACCAGTTCCAGCAGGGCCAGGAACATGCACACCAGGGCCTGGCGTGATTCTACGTTGCGGAGCATGTGTTTCAGGCGGATGGGGCGGTCTTCCATAGACAGGCGGCGTTGCAGGTAGCCGATCATCTGACCGACGGTGACGGTCTCTTCATCCACTTGCAGGATGGGGCGATTGCGGGCGCGGTCGAGAATGTGCTGAAAAGTCTTAACCAGGTCGATGACATCGGCGGCCATTTCCGGTTCGGTGCCTTCGTCGTTGAGGAACTCCTTGAGCGACGGGTTGGACAG
>JAYUJG010000157.1:0-7390 GCA_043765355.1 Acidobacteriaceae bacterium
GTGCGTTGTTTCTGGTCGGTCAAGTCGCCTTTTCCGGCCGCTACTGCATCAGATGCGGCTTCAAACTCTTTTCGTTGTGCTATTTTCGCTCAAATTTGCCGAGGGAGTCGCGGAAGTACTCTCGACCACTTCTTGGATGTCAGAATACCAAAAACCGTAGCTTGCGGGAGGCACTCTCTTGCCAAAGTCGCCGTTAACTAAGCACAAAAAGCACGTTAGTAACCAGAGAACCAGTCCACTCCCCGTAGAGACGCGGCTCGCCGCGTCTTGCGTGCGCCAAGACGCTTCTACAGGTCAAAAGCGCCGCCTCGCACCAGCGGGAGACGCGCCAAGCCAACTATCCCTTCGCCGTGATCGTCTCCAGCCCATGCCCATGTGGCCCAGTCTCCCGAATCCGCAACACAATCGCGAACGCCAGCCCGACGAATCCCAAGATCGAGAAGATCCACATCCCCAGCCCATATCCTCGCGGGTTATCCAACCCGGCGTGCGTATAGTCGTTAGCCTTGCCGATCAGCAGATTCAGGATAAAGAACCCGATCTGCTGGATCAGAGTCATCAGCGCATACGCTGTACCCAGCCGATTCTGATCCACGATATAAGCCACCGAAGGCCACATGACCGCCGGAATCAGCGAGAAAGCGACCCCCATCATGCAGACCGGCACATACAACGAAAGATCGGTATAGCCCATCATCAGGTAAACCGGCATCAGCAGAATCGAGCCAAACATCATCAGGAAGGCGCGCTTCCCAATCTTGTCGGCAAGCAGCCCAAACAGAGGTGTGGCAATCATCGCCGAGAGCGGAAGCAGGCTGTTGAAGAATCCCGCCCGCTCGTGGGCCAGAATCCGCATCGCTTCCGAGGCTGCCACTCCGCTCTGCGCCGCCAGAATCTTGTTGGTGAAGAGGTCGATGGCAAACGTGCGGAAGGGAAAGATCGCGGAATAGAACGTGAAGCAGAGGCCTACCACCAACCAATACGACGAGTTGAACCGGAAAATTTGCCCGAACTCAAGTTTGTCGATTGATCCGGCCTGGCCGAGTTCATAGCGGCTTTGCGCGCGGCTCTCCAGCACCCAGTACACGATCGAACAAACCACCGCCAGAACGCCGACTCCAACCGCGATTAGAAGAGGCCCTTGCCAGTTTGGTTCTCCGGACGGACCATTGGGGTAGAACACCCTGTTCGCCCAGGTCGGCGAGTTGTCAGCCGCGATCGAAGCAAAGCGAGCAATCAGGAGGTTGATCCCAAACGCGAAGCTCAGTTCTTTGCCCTTGAACCATTTGGCAAGCACGGTCGTAATCGCAACAATCATCGATTCGGCGCCGAGCCCAAGGACGGTGCGGCCAGCGATCATAACCGCCGGGTTTCCCCGAGCAGCCGTCAGCGCGGCTCCGAGCAGACACAGCACGGCAAAGAATGTAATCGCCTTCTTGGTTCCGATCCGGTCAATGATGATCCCGCCGATGAGCAGAGTGGCGACAGCGGCCACGCTATAGGCCGAGTTCAGCCAGCCGAAAGCCGTGGCGGAAAAGCCCAGCTTGTCGATGAAAATGCGTTCCAGCGGGTTGATGCTGTCGTAAATATAGTAGTTGCCGCCCATCGCCAGGCTGACAAACAGCAGCACCGTCCAACGATAGGCACGAGAGGGTTCCGGTCGCGCGGTTTTAATCTCAGCAGCATCAACCATCCAGGCACTCATCCTCGGCGCCGACCGGCACCAAAACGCAATCTGTGGAGAGATTCAACCGGACGAAGATAACAGATTAGAGGAAGAAATGGCCCCGCAAAGACGATGGTTCGACGATGATCCGGCATACCGATTTGTGGAGAGAGATCGTGTGGTGACGGGGCTCCGCCCCGTTTGCGGGGCAAAGCCCCGCTACCACGCAGGCGCGCGCGCGGAATTGAGGATCAAAAAAAGACCCTCCGCCGACGTAAAGTCGCGACCGAGAGCCCTAACTGATGACTGAAAACTGATAGCTGAGAACTGAAAGCCTACATCTTCTCCGTCTTGCCGCCGTGCTTCACTTCGCCGTTCTTCTCATTTTGGCGCGAGACGTCGTCGTTGGTAAAAACGTGATCCGACTTCTTGCCGTGCGCGACACTCGCCGGACTTTCAGTGTGTTCGCGTCCGGTGTAGTAGGTCCAGCCAGCGCGCGCCTCTTCGCGGACGCGCTCTTCACGAGCGTGTTCTTCGCGCATCCCATCGCGCATCGCATGGCGTTCGCGGCCAAGAGGTTCGGGCCACAGATTCACTTCTGGAGCGATCAGCGGCGCGCCGCCCTGGTACCACACGGGTACGGAATAAGTAGAACTCGTCGATCCCTCAATCTGCGATAGAGTGCCGTTGGTTGCGCCCGCGACTAGTCCCGTAGTGGCGTTGCTGGCTCCCACTGGATTCGGCGAAACCTGCTGAAAGGAAACCATGGGCGTGCTCAGGAGCGGGACAAACGGGCCGCATCCATTCACGCAAGAATTGTAGGACCCTCGAAAGGTTGGTCCCTGGCCGAAAGCCGCTGCTGCCATCAAAACTACCGCTGTCAAAACCAAATAGGGTCGCATACTACCTCCACGGGGGCTAGAACTTCATCCCGTTAAGTGCAGTTTGCTGGCCAGTTGCTTGTAGGGCCGAGACACCCACGATCCTCGGAGAATCGCGGCGTCTTCGGCAAAAACGCGGAGATTTACCAGTTGGTTCGCCGCAAAGCGGATGAAAACTGGTGCGCACAACCTGCAAGCGATTGGCTCCGCATGAATGGAGAGCCTGGCGCCCCGCCCGGCCACCACGAAACTCGACGGGCGAGACGCCCGGCCACTCCTCCGCCTCACTAGCTGCCCACATAGCGCGCATACAAGCTGCGCGCGATCGCGGTGTCAGTTGTGCCCTTAATGATGGCCCGTCCATCGGGAAATAAAGTCATCTCATACGGCTCGCGCCAGAACTTCAAAACAAACTCGTTATGCCGGACATTGCCGTGAGGCTCAAGGCGCGTCGTCAGCTCAACGAAGTCAACCGGCCTCTCCCGCTCGTGGATCTGCACCGAATTCCTGCCGCATAACGTAATATGAGGCCGCCCCTCGCCCGCCAGGTGGACAAACTCCCGCTCGCCGCAAACCAGGCAGCCGGTACGGGGAGTGATCGCAGCCAACTCAGCCCGTTCGTTGCTCCAGACATCCCATGAAAGAAGAGTCCGCCGCATCTTCGCGTGGGCGCCCACCAAGAATTTCATCGCCTCGGTAGCCGCGATCGACGCCACCAGGTTAACCGCTGAATTCAAAATGCCGGCCGTCTCGCAGGTTTCGACTGTACCGCGCGGAGACGATGGAAAAATGCACGCGAGGCATGCTGTTTCGCCGGGAAGAATGTTCATCGTCACGCCGTAGCTGCCGACCGCCGCGGAGTAGATCCACGCCACCGAATTTTTCACCGCATAGTCGTTAATGAGATAACGAGTTTCGAAATTGTCGGTGCCATCCAGAATCAGGTCGACGCCGCCGAGCAGGGAATCGACGTTCGCAGGAATGAGATCGGCAACCTGCGGCTCGACGACGATCTGCGAATTAAAGCGGGCAATCTGTCGCGCCGCCGCGAGCGCCTTGGGCACGGATTCACGCGCGTCGTTTTCATCAAACAGTGTTTGTCGCTGCAAATTACTCGGCTCGACGTAATCGCGGTCCAGAATCCGCAAAGTCCCAACGCCCGAACGCGCCAGCAGCGAGGCTGCGGCAGATCCGGTAGCGCCGCATCCAACGATGGCGACGCGCGCCTGCGCCAGCTTGCTTTGGCCCTCGGCTCCGATTTCCTTGAACAACACCTGCCGCGAATATCGATCGTTCATTTCCACCGCACCGTGTCTAGCAACCCTATAGGGCAACTCTGTCTAGGGACTCCGTCCAGGGACTCTCCGATTTAGTCGCCACCGCGCCGGTTTTCTTTGCGTCCTGGGCAGCGTTTCTTGGCGCACTTTGCGGTTCAAGCTCTTGAACTCGCCGACTCCATCGACTGATCGGAGTTTCCCCAAAAGCCGCTCATTCCAATGCGATAACCTTCGCGATTACCTTCCAGTGAGCTGTCTTCCCAGTATTATAGGTTCCGGTCGTCAAACTTGTTCTTGCGAGCAACGCGTGCCCTTGAGTAGTTCATCGAACCCGACAGGCTGCATGGTTGATTGGGCGGAATTTCGGGGGGATGTGCAGGACGATGTGTCCAGGTTTTCGGGCTCCGCGCTGCTTCTACTGGGAATGTTTTTCTTGCTGGCGCTAGCTCCCGTAGCGAGGGGGGCCGCTGGTCCGCTCTCCGCCGCGCAGCAACCGGCCGAATCGCCCGGTCAGCTCGGCAATATTACCTCCTACCTTGGACTGCCAATCGATGGGATAGAGATGGCGGGCATTGCGCCGGAAGAAGCGGCTTCACTCATAGCGATCTTACCGCTCAAAGTGGGCACGCCTCTTACCCGCGACGCTCTGCACGATGCCATGAAGGCGCTCTACGCTACTGGGCGGTTCGCCGACATTCAAGCCGAAGCCGACCGTACCGACACCGCAGGCGTTCGGCTCCGCTTTCATACCACTGCCAACTATTTCGTCGGCATCATCACGATCGAAGGTGTTTCCCAAAATCCGTCCGCCAATCAAGTCGCCAGCGCCACCCGTTTGCAACTCGGCGAACTCTACTCCAAAGAAAAACTCGACCGCGCGCTGAGCGAGGTTCAGCGAGTCACCGAAGAGAACGGCTTTCATAGGTCGCAGGTGACAGTCTCTGAGAAGCGCGACGATGCGCAGCACCAGGTCAACATGACCTTTCACGTCGGGTTGGGGCAGCGAGCCATGGTCGGAGAGATTGCTCTCGAAGGCGATGCTGGCTATTCCGTGGAAGAGATCAAAGAAATGGCCAGGCTGCATCCCGGCGACCCGGTCGTGGCGAGCCGCATCACCCGCGCTCTGCAAAGAGTTCGCGAGCGCTACCAGAAGCAGGACCGTCTGCTCGCGCAAGTGTCGGTGTCCAGCCGCATTTATCATCCCGAGCGCAACACGGTCGACTATGTTCTCCGAGTGGACCGCGGCGCGGTCGTCGAAATTGCGTCCGACGGTTTCAAACTCAGGCAACGCGTCCTCAAAAAGCTAGTGCCGATCTTTGAAGAAGGCGCGGTGGACGACGATCTTCTCAACGAAGGCCGGCGCAACATCCAGAACCATCTGCAAACCCTGGGCTACTTCGAGGTCGCGGTCAGCGTGAGCCGGCATAGCGCGCAAGACGGAAAGCGCGTGCAGGTGGTCTACAAAGTGGATCCCGGAGATCGCCACAAGCTCGCCGCGATACGTATTGCGGGCAATAAATATTTTTCCGACGATCTGATCCGCTCCCGCATGCAGACGCAATCCGCTGGACGCCTCTTCACTCACGGGCGCTACAGTGAAGTGCTGCTCGAAGAAGATGTGCGGAGTATTCAGGGACTCTACCGGGCGAGTGGTTTCCGGCAGGCGAAAGTGACTAGTAAGCTGGTGGACAAATACCAGGGTGAGCCGTCGCAACTGGCGGTCGAGATCGTCGTCAACGAAGGCCCGCAGACGCGCGTGGCCTGGGTGCGGATCGAGGGCAGCTATACGCTTCCACAGGAGCAGCTTCCCGAAATTTCCACCTCCGAAGCGCAGGGCTTCGACGAATCGAGTCTGGCCGACGACCGGGACACGATCCTGGAAAAATATTTCGACAACGGATTTCCCAACGCCAGCGTCGAAGTCACTTATGGGGCCGTCTCGGACGCGGACAACTTGCCGCGCGTGGGTGTGACGTTCTCGATCCACGAGGGCGAACAGTTTTTTGTCGATCGAGTGTTTCTCGATGGACTGCACTACACCCGCCCCGGAGTCGCCCGCCGCGAAATGCGAGTCCAACCGGGCGCGCCGCTCAGCCAGCAGGACATGCTTGAAAGTCAGCGCCGTCTTTACGATCTCGGCCTTTTCAAGCAGGTCGATACGGCGATTCAAAATCCGGACGGCACTGAGTCACATAAGAATGTTCTGGTCACGGCGCGCGAAGCGGATCGCTACACTTTTGACTACGGCGTCGGATTCGAATTCCAGACCGGGCAACCATCATTTGGAACCAACCAGCCGCTCGGCCAAACCGGCGTCAGTCCCAGAGTCTCGTTCGGCGTCAGCCGCATCAACGTTGGTGGCCGCCACCAGACACTCACCATGAAGACCAACCTCAGCCGCCTGCAGCAGAGGGGACTCGTGAATTTCGACGTGCCCAAACTGCTGAACCGCGACCTGCGCTTCTCTGTCACCGGCTTTTATGACAACACGGTTGACGTCTCGACCTTCACCTCGGAACGCCTCGAGGGCACGGTCCAAGCCCTGCAAGTGCTCTACAAAGTTCCGGACCGCGAGTTGACCACTCTGGCCTACCGTTTCAGTTACCGCCGGGTGAAGGCAAGCAGCATTGCGGTTACCGACAACCTGATTCCGCTGTTGTCGAAGCCGACGCGCGTGGGCACTCCCAATTTCCTCTTCGTCCGCAACCGCCGCGACAACGACTTGGAGAGCACCCGCGGGAACTACACCACCGTCGAAGGCGGAGTGGCTGCCAGTTATTTTGGCTCCGAGGCTGACTTCAGCCGGATGCTCATCAAGAACTCCAGCTATCACACTTTCTTTCGCAATCGCAGCACGGGGCGAGGATTCGTGCTCGCCCGCTCTACCAGTATTGGGGTTGAGAACCCCTTTGGCAAAACTGTCCTTTTGGACCCCTCGCAAACTCCATCCGCCGGGACTACCCTGGTTCCTCTGCCCGAGCGTTTCTTTAGCGGCGGGGGCAACTCTCACCGCGGATTCGGGTTAAATCAGGCCGGGCCACGCGATCCGTTCACCGGCTTTCCCATCGGCGGCAGCGCCGTGTTCCTGAACAATCTGGAGATGCGCTTTCCCAACGTGACCATTCCTTATCTTCTGGATAGCGTCGGCTTTACTGTTTTTCACGACATGGGCAATGTCTTTGCACGACCACAGGAAATGCTCGCCAGCCTGGGACGGTTTTACCAGCCAAACCAGAATTTCTGTTTCAAGGAGGTTACGGTCAAGAAATTTGGCTGCAACTACAACTACGCTTCGCACGCGATCGGAATGGGAGTGCGGTATCAGACTCCGATTGGGCCGCTGCGCTTTGACTTCGGATACAATTTGAATCCGCCGGTCTTTCCCAGCTACACCAACATCACGACCACGTCGGGCGGAAGATCCGTCGGACAGTTTGGATACCAGCGCGCCGGACATTTCAACTTTTCGTTCAGCGTCGGGCAGTCATTCTGATGGAACTCGAATTCAATAAGTTCGCAATGACGAAAATCGGAAAACGGCACGCGCTTGCCATTGTGCTGGCTAT